>JBAUMA010000042.1:0-14638 GCA_049578485.1 Specibacter sp. | reverse complement strand
GAAAGATAGTGAGTATGCCTAAGAGTTTTCCCCGTGAAGTCCGTAACCGTGCAGTACGCATGGTGCTGGATCGATTGCCGGACTATCCATCAGTGAATGCAGCTTGCAAAGTAGTGGCCCCGAAGCTCGGGATAGGCACCGAGTCATTGCGCCGGTGGGTGATCCAGGCCCAGGTTGATGCCGGCGAGAAGACCGGTCCGTCCAGTGGTGAGCTGGAGGAAATCAAGCGGCTGCGGTCCGAGGTGCGGGACTTGAAGGAATCCAACGAGATCCTCAAGCAGGCATCGATTTTCTTCGCGAGGGAACTCGACCCTCGCCGCGGCTGATCTGTCGATTTATAGATGAAATGTGCGCCGTTGGTTACGCGGTCGAGTCGATCTGTACCGTCCTGCGAGGGCAAGGCTTGCAGGAAGACGGGCGAACCTACCGGCCTTGGAAGAAACGCCTTCCCGCCTTGCGCACCATCGAAGACGCCCGGATGACTGATGCCCTCCGGGCCCTGAAAGCCACAGATGCGAGAGGCCGTCCCCGGCCCGAGATTATCTATGGGCGGCGAAAGATGACGGCCTGGCTGCGCCGCAACGGCTTCCCTGACGCCTCGAAACATACCGTTGATCGGCTGATGCGTGACGAGGGCATGAATGGGCTCGTCCGGGGTCGGAAGACCCGAACGACGATCTCTGGCAAGGACGGCCGACGTGCCGGTGACCTGCTCAACCGGGATTTCACTTCCCCGGCACCGAATCAGGTCTGGGTGACGGACTTTACCTACGTGCCCGTCTATTCGGGGTTCGTCTATGTCGCCCTGGTCATCGACCTGTACTCCCGTGCCATTGTCGTCTGGGAGACTTCCACGATCAAAGACACCACTTGCGTGGAGCAATGCCTGCCCATGGCGTTATGGCGACGCCAGCACCCCGGCCGGCCCGCCCCGAAAGGCCTCATTCATCACAGCGATGCGGGGAAGCCAGGCCAATATACCTCCCGTGAACTGGGTGCCTGGTGCGCCGGGAACACCATCCGCCAGTCCATGGGCGCCAAGGGGGTGTCCCCGTTAACCGGCTAATCCAATTATTCAGTCCCGAAAGTCTGTTGGTATTCCTTGACTTTAGTTCGATCGAGGCGGACTCTTTTGTCTCATGGATGCCGGCCAGGAATTGCGGTTGGAGGCCTGTGACGGGCAGTGGTTGATCGTCGGGGCAGGATCGTTCGCGTTCGTTACGGTCAATGAATATCTGGGCTATTTGGCGGACCGCCATTATTCGCCGGCGACGGTGCGCGCGTACGGGTTTGACTTGTTGGCCTTCTGCCGTTGGCTGGCCGCCGAAGACATCGGGCTTGCAGAGGTGAGCACCGACGTAATGCTGCGTTACCTCACCGCATGCCGCCATGCCACCGTTCCGGGCAGGCCCGGACCCAATGTCCTGACTTTGCAGGGACAACGAACTGACGGTTATGCCCCGGCGACGGTGAACCGGCGGCTGGCCGCCGTCTCGGGCCTTTTCACGTTCATGCTTATGCGTGACCCCACACTGAAAAACCCGATTCCCCGTGGAGCCGAGATTCGGTGGCACGGGCCTGATCACCGTTCCGGTTTGCTCGGGCATCTGGCCCGTCCCCAACCCCGTTCAGCTCTGCGGCTGCGTGAGCCCCGCCGGCTTCCGCGTGCCCTGGATCGTGAGGAGGTCGTGGCTCTCTTTCAGGGCCTGAAGTCCTGGCGGGACCGGGCCATGGCCGGTTTGATGCTTTATTGCGGACTCCGTGCCGGGGAAGTGTTGGCTCTGGCGGTCGGGGATGTTGATATTGGTGGCCGGTGGCTGTTGGTGCACGGCAAGGGATCCAAGGAACGCCGGGTCCCGTTGGATACCGATGTTGCCGCGATCATTCAGACCTACTTGTTGATCGAGCGTCCTGAGTCAACAAGCCGGATGCTCTTTCTGGTGGCCAAGGGCAAGACCCGCGGCCAGCCACTGACGCCGGCGGGGCTGCGGACGATCTTCCGTTACCACCGGGAAATCTCCGGCGTCACCGAAGCTCATCCTCACGCGTTGCGTCATACCTTCGGCAGTGCCCTGGCAGAGGCCGGGGTTGATCTGGCCGTCATGCGAGAACTGCTGGGCCACGCCCACGTCAATACCACCGCCCGCTATATCCATCTGGCCCCCGCCCATGTGAAAGCCGAATACGATGCTGCCCGCAAACGCCAGCAATCCACAGATTGAAGACCCTGGCCTGGTCGTGGACGAATATCGGGGCTATCTGGCCTCACGCGGGCACGGTTCCAGCCCGGCGTTCTCCGCTGCCAGAACGTTTATGGCCCGCTGGCCGGCCCCGGAAGACTGGCTGGATGAACCCCTGCAGGCCCGCTGGGAAACAAAACACCATACGACGCCCTTCATCCTCTTCCTCATGCTGACCGGAAGGCTCCACGGCGACTACGAATATCTACTGGAAACCAAACTCACCAATATCCTCGGTGTCTGCAAGGGCCAGCCGCTGGAAGCAGACCTGCTCTTCTTCTTGGGCCAGGCCCGCATATTGGGCTTTAGCGAACGTGTCAGCCGGGCCATGACCACCGGGATCATGGCCCGGGTACTGCTTCACACAGGCACCCCGCTATCGGCCGTGGGAACTATGGATCTGGAGGAAGTGGAGGCTGCGTGCCGGGCACGGGAGCAACGCAGCGGACTCTCTGCCCACCCCTACCTGGTGCTCAGCAACGATGTTCGCAGGGCGCTCTTCCACGCCGAGTTCCTGCCCGAACCGCCACCAAGAGCTGACACTCGTCGTTCCTTTACCCAGCGAATGGGAACCGTCAACGGGCCCTTGGCCGGGGCCTTGGTGCGGTATCTGGATCGCAAGAGCGTGACCTGCGTTCCCCATACCGTTTCCTCACTCGCCACCCGGTTGGCCCATTTTGGTGCGTATGTCACCACGCTTGACCCAGAGCTTTCCGGGCCTATCGGGTTGGAGCGGTGCCGGCATATCGAGCCGTATCTAATCGCTTTGAGTCGGGCCCCGAACACCAAGAGCGGCGGCATCCTCTCACCAGCCGAGCAGGCTAGACGGATCCATGCTGTCTCGAATTTCCTGCGGGAAATCACCGAATGGGGATGGCCGGATGCGCCGGTACGGCAATTGCTGTTCCGTTCCGATGTTCCCCGCCTGCCCCGACCCCTGCCTCGTTACCTGCCACCGGACAGTGACAGGATGCTCGCCGGCGCCCTGCACGATTCCACCAACCGCCTGGCCGCGGATGCCCTGCTGCTGCAACGGGCCTGTGGCCTGAGGATCGGGGAACTCCTGGACCTGGAATTGGACTGCGTTCACCAGCTCACCGGCAACGGGGCCTGGCTGAAAGTGCCCTTGGGCAAGATGAAGACCGAACGCATGGTGCCCCTGGATGATGACAGCCTGGCCCTGCTGGACCGGATCACCTCCACCCGGTCTCCGGGCCAGGCAATCACACACCCCATCAGCGGCAAACCCGTGCAGTTCCTCTTCACCCACCACGGTCACCGGCTGGCCGAAGGCGCCGTTCGGGCCGAGCTGGACCGCGCCGCGGCCAGTGCCGGGCTCGGGCACGTGACCACCCACCAACTCCGCCATACCTACGCCACCGCCCTGATCAATGCCGGCGTCACCCTCCAGGCACTGATGAGCCTGCTCGGACACGTATCAGCGGAAATGAGCCTGCGCTACGCCTCCCTCTTTGACTCCACCGTCCGCACCGAATACGAACGCGCTCTGGACCTGGCCAAAACCCGCATCGGCACCACCACCGGAACAGGAAGAACGCTACTGCCCATCACCAGCATCAGCAGCGGCAACTGGCGTGAAACACCGACCATCAAATCCCGCCTCGCCGGCGGTTACTGCCTGCGCGCCCCGGCCCAAGAAGCCTGTCCCTACGCGAACATTTGCGAACACTGCCCCAGCTTCCGCACCGAGAACAGCAACATCCCGGTCCTTCAAGCACAGCGCAAAGATGCCGCGCTGCTGGCCAAAGATGCCCGGGGCCGCGGCTGGGACAGTGAAGCGCGCCGGCACGAAGCGCTCGTGGCCCAGCTGGATACGCTCATCAGGGAAACCGACACAGCATGAATCCAGAACCGCTCAACGACAGAATCGAAGCAGCCCTGCGCCAGCTCACCGAGCAAGGCGCCAGGATCAGCATCACCGCAGTCGCCGCACTTGCAGGAATCCCGCGCTCAAGCCTTTACCGCAATGCCGCCGCGCGCGATCACATCCAGCGACGCATCGCTGAAACACGCCTGGACTCGGATAAAAATCTGGCCCTGGAAATCCTCCGACTCAACACGGTCGTTGATGCGCTGGCCACACGAGTCCGCAACCAGGAAGAACGCCTCCGGCACCTCGAAGGCAGAACCCACAGCACACCAAACTGACACAAATGATTAGCCGGTTATGGCACAGCCTGGCTCTAGATTAGCCAGTTAATGCTGGGACAATGCCGTGGCCGAGACAGTTTTCTCGTCCCTGAAGAACGAGTTCTACCACCACTACAGCTTTGGCACCCGTCAAGAGGCCCGGAGGGCGACCATGCGCTACATCGAGGTCTTCTACAACATGTGGAGACCACACACCCACAACGACGGGCTACCCCCGGCAACAGCGATGGCCAATTTCACCACCCAAAACCAGCAGCTACCCACTGCTGCCTAACCAAAAAGAAACTAACAAACTGTCTCAGATCCTTGACACACCTCAGTATTCAAGGAGCCCTACAAGCTAACAGTTGAAGACGTGGACGACGCCTCTGTCCAGGGTCCGTTGGAGGCGGTAATCCGCATCACCACAGAGAACATCTGTGGCTCCGACCTCCACCCTTACGAGGGGCGGGCACACCTTGATGCCGGGATGGTGTTGGGGCACGAAAACATGGGGATTGTGGAAGCTGTTGGGAGCGGGGTTGAGAGAATCTTGGTGGGGGGACAGGGTCTCTGTCCCCTTCAACCTCGCCTGCGGAACCTGCAAGAACTGCAATAACGGGTTCACTTCGGCCTGTTTGCCGGCGAACCCCTCAGGCCAGCCGGGCGCGGGGTACGGCTACCCCACGATGGGACCCTACTGGGGCGGACAGGCCGAATACCTCCGCATCCCGTGGGTGGACTTCAACTTGTTGAGACTGCCGGAGGGTGCCGAGAACGAGAACGACTTTACGATGCTCTCGGATATTTTCCCCACCGGATACCATGCGACGGAGATGGCCATGGTGGCGCCGGGAAAGTCTGTGGTGGTTTTTGGCGCCGGACAGTTTGGCCTGGACCGCCCAAATGGGTGCCACGGTCATCAATTTCGCAGAGACCGACGCCGTCGAAGCAGTCATGGAAGCCACCAAAGGATTCGGTGCCGACTGCGGCATTGAAGCAGTCGGCTACGAGGCACACGAGCGCACCGGCGCCGAACATCCGGAAATGGTCCTTGACAGCCTGGTGAACGTTTTCCGCGCCACCGGGCACATCGGCGTCGTCGGTGTCTACATGCCGGAGGATCCGGGGGCGGCCACGGCGGGCGCCAAAGAGGGAAGGATCGGTTTCAACTACGGTCTGGCCTTTACCAAGGGCATCAGCCTCATGGGCGGACAGTGCCCGGTCAAGAAGTACAACACGGAACTGCGAGACTTGATCATCCGGGGCCGGGCGAATTCCTCCTGGATTGTCTCGCATGAGGTACCACTGAGCGAAGCCGTGGACGCGTACGACAAATTCGACAAACGCGTGGACGGCTGGACGAAGGTTCTACTCAAACCCTAGTCTTCCTGCGAGTGTCGCATCGTAGCGCCGGGCCAGGTTTAGGATTGGCCCAGGGAGGCGTACAGTGGCACAACAACTTCACAGGGTGGAACCGGGGGCAGGCGGCATCACCCGCAGGGGCGCCGGGCGTGGGTTCAGCTACGTGACGGAGACCGGGCAGCGCGTGCGCTCCAAGAGGCAATTGGACAGTATTGCCGCCTTGGCAATTCCGCCGGCCTGGACAGGCGTTTGGATCGCGGCAGATCCGGGCGCCCACATTCAGGCAACGGGCATCGATGCTGCAGGGCGGACCCAATACATCTACCACCCACGCTGGCGTGAATTGCGTGAGAACGAAAAGTTCATCCGCTCTTTGGCCTACGCCCAACGCCTGCCCGCCTTGCGACGTTCCGTCACCCGGGACCTCAAACAAGATGAGGATTCCAAGCGACGCGCCTTGGCGGCCGCCGTCCGCATCATGGACAGGGGAGGGTTACGCGTCGGCGGGGCGGCCTACGCCGAGGACAACGGATCCTTTGGTGCCACTACCTTGCAACGACGTCACGTAAGTGTGGACGGGACTACCGTACAGCTGGTGTTTCAGGGAAAGTCGGCAGGGCGTTGGAACGTGCGGCTTACCGACAGCCTTTTGGCGGCTTACCTGTCCTCAGTGCCAGCAACGCCGCGCAAAGGCCCAGCGCTTTGCCACTCAACTATGTCAGGGCGGCGCCGAATATGGCAGGGAATCTCGGACACAGAGGTCAATTCGTACCTGGAAGAAGTGGCTGGAACCGGGTTCACGGCAAAGGACTTCCGCACGTGGCAGGGCAGTGTTGTGGCAGCATTGTCGCTGGCCCGGTCTCAGCGCGCCGGCACGCCAGCCCCGGCGGCCGTGGCCGCAGCCATCCTTGAGGCCTCACAGTGGCTGCACAACACCCCCTCCATCGCCAAGGATTCCTATATTAATCCTCGCGTCATTGCCCTTTTTGAGCACGGGAAAGTTGCCGTTCTCACCCGCCAGCGGGACAGTGCAGTGCTGGCCCTGCTAACGGGCGGAAGTGGCCACTGAGGGGAGTAGCCGATTCCGCCGTGGCCAACGTCCGGGCCGCTCAGCCGGCATCGAACGATTCGTCACCGACTTCTTTGCCGTCGTCGCCGGACCGACGATCGCTCCCCGAGCCATCGGGAAGCTTCCGCGGATCCTTCACACCGGTTCCTCCTGCCGGGGCGTGTTCCTGATTTCCGGGCTGGTCATCTGCGGGCTTCGCGGAGGTGGGGTTCTTGCCTTGGTCCTGCTCGCGGTGGGAATTCATTTGTGCTCCTTGTGTTTTGGTGCCGGCGTCGTTCGGCACGGCCCCACTGCCTCATGCGGTGTCAGTCCGCACCCGTAGTCAGCTCCTTGGTGGTTATGCGCCGTCACCTGAGGCGTCGGCGTCGGCTTCCGAGGAGAAGGACTCACGCCTTTCACTGGCGGGCTCGGCATTTCCGTCGTCCAGGGGCGCTTCCGTAGAGGGCGCTTCAAGCGGGGTTTCATCCCTTGGGTCCACACGGGCGCCGCCGGCATCCGCCGTGGCGAGCTCGTCGCGGAACTGTTCGTCGGTTCCGCCAAGCCTCCCGGCTCCGGGTTCGCCGTCGCTGCCGGCATCTTCGTCGTCAAAGAAGTTCTTCTCCGGGACGCCCAGGCTTCCGTCGCTGGTCAGGGATTCGACGTCGCTTTCCTGCCCACGCAGGGTCGGGTCCGGTGAACCGGGGTTGGTGTCGGCCCCTTCCGGAAGTTCGTCATCGGGAACAGGGGCCCCGTAACCGCCCTCGGCCGTGGTGGGGTCCTGCTTGTCGTTGGTGGCGTCGTAACTGTTCATGGTGTTCTCCTTCGATCGCTGCGTCGCTTGAGCGGTGCTGACGGAATGGATTTTCTGCCGTGGTGGCTGTGAATTTGCGGAGCCAGCTGCGGCCCAGTGGAAAGGCCCATACATGGGCCGGGAATGCCCCATTGCTTGCGGCCGGTTGCCGCGCGTTTCCGGCGGCGGGGTGCATGAAGTGCCCCCCTGATGGCGGACCGCTTGGGCCTGCCACATGAAAACTACAGGTCCGAACGAATGAACCGTTGTTCTCACTGTATCCACAAGCGGCGGCTTGCGAAACCCTGCCGGGTTCGGCAACAGTAAGTGGTGAAGGCAACATCGTTCAAAGCAGAATATGGAGACCATGACATGCAAATCCTGATCAAGCTTTTGAGCATCGGCGCAAGCCTCGCGGCAGGTGTCGCGGCCCGTAAGGCGTTGGAGGCTGCCTGGCGCAAGGGCACCGGGAACGAGCCTCCCAAGGAAGCCACAGATCTTCGTAACCCTCTGCCTGGCGTGTTGGTGTTTGCGTTGGCAACCGCCGTTTCGGGGGCGGTCATCCAAGTGGTTACCCAGCGGCTGGGGAAGAAGGCTGCCGTGAAGTTGGAAGCCAAATCCCACCACGGTTAGGGCGCATGACGCCGGCGGCCTACAGGTGCCCTCAGCCGTTTGAGGACGTGCCAGGGTCGATCAATGCCAAGCCCGTGGACGGGTCAAACCGTTTGCGCAGGTGAGCCGGCGACTCTGTCAGCACCACCTCCATGGTGGGGAACACGATGAGCTTTTGGAGGTGCCCGGCCAAGGCTGTGGAATCCCGCCTACCCAGAACCACGTGGGCGTGCAGTGCCGGGGTGCCGCCGTCGTCGGCAATGTCGCCCGGGCACGCCGCCAGTTCCATCTGCTCATTGAATTCGGTGGAAAGGTAGCTGGATGTCGCCGGGTCAAAATATCCCAGCGTGGCCTCGCTGGCGGCACCAATGGCCGTCAGGCTGGCCGCGGTGATCTGGTGGTCTTCAGCGAAGGCGCAGATGGCGGCGTAGGCCTCTTCGCCTTTGTCCATGACGATCAGAAAGCTTCGTAGCCCTTTTTCCTCATACAAAAGTGTTGATTTCATGGCGCATTCCTTGTCTGTGGTCGGCGTAGTCCAGACCACTACGTGTCATAAATCAAGTGAGGGTTCATCCTCCGTGGCGAGGGTCAAGACTGCCTCTTCAATGCCCTCGTGGTTTTCAATCTGCCGTTCAATGGCGCGGAGCCGACGGGCGACCTCGGATTCGGGCTTGTCCCCGGCGAGATCGACGGCGGCCACCAGGTACAGCTTGTGGGATCCGACAAATTCCAGATGGAGGTAGGTGATGCGGACAATGTCCGTTCCCGCCATCAACTGGGCGCCCACACCTCGCCTGACCTCGGCCGTGACTGCCTGGCCCACCAAAAAACAACGCCGGTTCTTTTGGATCAACACCACGGCTATGCACCCCAACAGGGCCCCAACGGCGATGGACCCCATCGCGTCCGGTGCGGGCGATCCGGTCAACTGGTGTGCCAGGATTCCTGCGAACGCTATGACGGTCCCAGCCAGGGCCGCCCCGTCCTCGGCGAACACCGCTCGGGTGGTGGTGTCGGAACCGTTTAACACATGCTCCAAGACGGCACGACCTTGTTTGCGGGCGTCGCCGCGCGCTTGGCGCAACGCCTGCATGAAGGTAGAGCCCTCAAGGACGAAGGCCACGGCAAGGACAATGTAGGCTACGTCAAAGGCCGAGGCGGGCTCAGGGCCAATGAGCTGTTGAACTCCGTTGGTGATGGACACGGACGCTCCGGCGGCAAACAGCCCGAACACGGCAAACATGGACAACGCGTACGCCTCCCGCACGTATCCCATTGGATGGGCGGCGTCTCGTGGTTGGGCGGACTTATGCTCGGCAAAAAGCAGAAAGATTTGCTTGCCGGTGTCTGCCCCGGAATGAGCCGATTCAGCGACCATCGCCGCCGAACCGGTGATGAGTACGGCGGCGGTTTTTGCCACAGCAACTGCTACGTTCATGCAGAATGCAAGCACCATGGTGGGCGAAACACAGTGCTGAGCAGTATTCGGGACCGGAATTTCCGTGGGCAAAACGTACTCCTTGACGTTGGCTCGCAGGCACTCGGACAATCCGCGTGCGTTTAAGTCATTGTGCTCCGCCGTGACAAGACTAGGAAGTGAATACGAAGTCCAGATTCGTACCATGCCGGTGATACGAGACTCGGACAAGTGACGTATGACCGGAACCTACAAAGCTACGGGAATGCACCAACTACCGTTACCGGAGGGACTCCGCCAGGGTTTCATTAGTGATGGGTTGGTGGCGTGTTCCTGCTCAAAGCATCATGTGCATCGAAGTAACAATGCAGGTTCGCACAATGGGCCGCTGTTACCGGCGGTATTCCGGGATTTCGAAGTCGAACCTGGCACCCGCCTTCCATTCATCTGGAAGGTTGCCATAGGCGGGTATGCCGCCGGCGTCCTTGAGTGTCCGGGCCAAATGCATCAGGTTCCATGTCATGAAGGTGGTGTTGCGGTTGGTGAAATCGCTTTCCGGTCCGCCTGAGCCTTCGTCGAGGTAGCTGGGGCCCGGTCCCACCGGGCCAATCCAGCCGGCGTCGGCTTGTGGCGGGATCGAAAACCCCACGTGCTGGAGGCTGTAAAGGATATTCATTGCACAGTGTTTGATGCCGTCTTCGTTGCCTGTGATGAGGGCTCCGCCCACTTTCGGATAGAACGCCCACTGGCCCTTTTCGTTCAAATCCCCGGACTGGGCGTATAGGCGCTCAATGAGCTTTTTTGTCTGTGAGCTGTTGTCTCCCAGCCAGATGGGCCCCGCCACAACGACAATGTCTGCCAGTTTTACCTGCTCGTAGATCTCCGGCCAGGCATCTGTGTCCCAGCCGTGTTCACGCATGTTCGGGTACACGCCGGTGGCAATGTCGTGATCGATGGTCCGGAAGAGTTGCGTGGCTACGCCCTGTTTCTCCATGATCCGCCGGCTGATGGCAATCAACCCGTCGGTGTTGGAGGCCTCGGGCGATTTCTTCAGCGTTCCATTGAAGTAGATGGCACGCAAATCTGAATAGTCCTTCGCGTTGGTGGCCATTCTCAGTCTTCCTTCCATTCGCCAAACATGTTTTCAGCCGGGTCCGTGAACGAGGCAAACAATGCTCCTCCGCCACAGAAGATCCCCGCAGCCCCTGTTTCCACTGGCGTGCCGGCATGGTTTTCGAACCAAATGCCCCGACCCGCCAGCTCCCGTATTGAGGCCCGGGCGGCTGGCCGAGGGACGTTGTGGTAAGTGAAGTGCGCAGGCCGGAGAGCCTCGTCCTTGGGGTAGTCAGGGATCGAGGCGCCGACTGCCAATTGTGGTCGGGGCACCGTCGTCGATCGAAAATCCGCTGAATACTTGAGTGTGATGGAACATGGCTGCCTTCACGGTGGGTGAACATCTCTTGGGATGTCCCCAACATACGTCCGGGCCGCAGCTATTGGCCAGCGAATCTTCATGCCCGCGACCCCACCGCCGGTTTACTGTCGGCGTCCGGGGATCGGAACTATTGACGTGGGGCTGGCCCCTTGCAACCCCACGCAGCCAGGAAGATCTCTTATATGGCGTGCTAGGCATCATTTATTGAGCCGAAGCTTCGATAACAGTGCTTCGTAAGTTCGTGCCGGTGAGGTCTGAGGTGTGTCAAGCAACTGTCCCAGAACCTTGACGCACCTCAGCCGGTGGTGTTCCAAGGTTGGTGTTCAGTCGGTTGCGCCGGTGTATGAACCGTCTAAGACGTAGCGTTGCCGAGTCGCCGGCCGCCGTGGTCGAGTTCTTTTCAGCCGATGACGACACCCTCCGAAAGCGGAGCCAGGCATGATTGCTGACGAGGCAGCAGAATCCAGGGGGCGCACCTTTGCTGACCGCATTGAAGCGGAGATCCGCCGAGGCAAGACGACTCCCTAGCAGCCGAAGAACATGCCCAGCTGAAGGCGCCATGGCGTTACACATTCTCAAACGGAGGCAACAGTGGCGCGATACACAGTATCGGCCGAAAATTCCGGTCACGGATGGTCCCTGCAATGCGTAGAGATACCCGGCGCGACTAACCAGATAAAGCGCCTGGCAGATGCTCAGGTCATTACCGAGGCAATCACTTACGCCGGAGACGTCAACACGGCCGACATACGGCTAATCATTCAACCCTTTCTACCGTTCAGCCAGCCCTGGCTCATCCGACACCAACGACTTCGACGGCCTCAGCCCGGAGGAGATGGCCAAGTCGCTGCACGAATACCCATTGTTGGGGGAGTGCATCGAAACACTCACCGATGACGAAATGATAGGCCGGGGATAGCTGACCGAAAACCCACTCATGCTCGTGGGGCCACGCGAATAATCTACGCCGGGCCCAGCGCGAGCTGGCGGCCGCCGTCGCCCTGGCACGCAACCAGGGCACGAACTGGACCGCGATTGCGGACGTTCTCGACGTTCCCGTTGAGGAAGCCCGCACACGATACTCCGAGACAGGCTAGGGATGTTCCTGTTAGTGGCGACTAGTTGGGTGAGCTAGCCAGATTTTGGGCCAAAGTCATCAAGGGCCCACGCCCGGATGATTGTTGGCTGTGGACCGGCGCTGTCTCAGATGACGACTACGGCCGATTCTGGACCCAGTATGACGGCAACTAACAATCCCTGCGCCCTCAGCGCTTCGCCTACCAGGCGTTGACGGGCGAGTTACTGCCTGCCCACGTGGTACTTATGCACCGCTGGGGACTGCCCTGGGATTTCTTGGCTCCTTGACCTTTGCACTTTTGCGTGGCGCGCTGGAGTCTATTGGGTCGGCGCTCATTGTTGGCCGAGTGAATGAATATTCAAGTTCCGCTGACACGGACACCACGGTTGGCGCCTGCTGCTCTCGTAGTTGGTGCTCAAGGTGCGAACCTGGCCCAGTGACGAAGGCATGGACAGCCCATATGTACTAGCGCTAGCATTCATTCATCTTCGGCTGGTTAGATTCTTGGCAGATTGTCAGTTGGGTCGTAGCGAATCTAAGCAGCATTTTGTGGATTGAATCAAATAGGGTTGTCGCGCAGGCATGGTTCTGCAACCGGGTTGCGCATTGAGCTGATCCAGGAGAGCTTAGAAATGACGATCGATCCCAGTCCAGTCAACGCTAAGAAAATTCTCGCCGTAGCTGGCCCACTCATCAGTTGTACTAAGTGTCACAGTTCCGACCACCTAACTATCGAATCCATCCACCCCGCAGTTCCTAGAACGGATGGATGGGTAATGGTCGAATATAGCTGCGGGCGGTGTGAATCGTTCTACGCGCACGAGACCTCGGTGCAGGCCGTCGCGAGCTTTCTCACGACAAACGATACTCAGCTTGGCGTATTGAAATTTGGCCACTCCTACATTCATTGCGGTGAACCAATGGAGGAAATTGGTCTGCGCGCCACCGGTGTCGGAAGCGATGACGACCATCTCAGGGACGTCCCGGAGGTGCGGATCCCCACGACAGTTTTGCGGTGTCACTGTGGTTTTCAAATGGTCATACCTCAGTAAGTAGTGACGAATAGTTTGGTGGGTTAGGGACCTTAGTGTCTTCTCGAGGATAGCGAATTTGGCGGCAATCGACTCCCCACCCAATCGCGGCGGGGCAGAGCAGAGCAGGGCAGACCGAAAGGCGGTGGTTTGGATGTTGACTTTTGGGATTGAAGAAGAATTCGTTCTTCTTGACCGTGCAACGCTGACACCGGTCCCTGTCTCTGCCGATCTTCGGTCAGAACTTGCCCAGTTCGATTTTGGCGAGGGCATCATCCACAATGAGTTTCTGCGTTCACAGCTCGAATACGCTTCTCCTGTACTTAATACATTCGAGGAGGCAGCGCAATCGTTGTGGGCCTTCCGAACAGCCCTTGAGGCGTGTACCGATGGACATGGCGTCGTGGCAGCTGGCGTCGGGACTCCCTTCGCCAATCCCACACAAACCTTGGTCACTGATGATGATAGGTACGCTGAGATTGCAGACAAGATGGGTGCTTTAGCGTTTGAGCACCACATAAGTGGCCTCCACATTCATGTAGGGATCCCGGATAGGAACGCCGGCATCCGGGCGTTGAACTATTTACGCCCATGGTTGCCCGTGCTGTTAGCGATGTCTGCAAACTCACCGTTTTGGTGTGGCAAGGACACTACATTCTGCAGTTGGCGTGCCATCCAATATCGACGGTGGACAACGGCTGGATGCCCGCCATTTTTTGCCAACGCAGCGGACTATGACCGGAGAACACAGGCGCTGATCGGCATCGGAATAACCCCGGACAAGGGCTCCATTTCCTGGTCCGCCCGACTCTCCGCACGGCACCCCACCGTGGAAATAAGGGTTGCCGATGCCCAGTTGGAGCCCTCCACGACACTCTTGTTGGCGTTGCTCGGGCGGGCACTCGTTGCAACGTCCATGGACAGACCCACGAATCTTCCGGTGGTCCCGGGGCCTGAATTATTGGACGCTGCTCTATGGCATGCGGCGCGTCACGGCCTCAGTGGAGAGTTAGTTCATCCATTGGAGGGCAAACTCGCACCGGCGCCGGAGGCTATCGAATCCTTGCTGGATGAAACGCACCAGGCCTTGGAAGTATCAGGTGACCTTGCCATCGTCGCGGCGTTGGCAGAGCAACTCCTGCTGATAGGTACTGGAGCAGACCGTCAACGCCAAGCATTCGCCCGAAATGGTAAAAAAGGGCTCGCCGCTTTCTTGATCAATGCCATCAAGAATGAGTCTTCCGCTCATCAACCCGCTGCTGGGCATCTTGGGCCGGTGACGCCACTACCGCCAAAAAGTGACCACGAGACTACGGCCAGAGTTAAATGAACGCACTCCCGGTTGTTAAGAGCGGCTTTTGGAGCGAACCAATACCGGGTAAACAGCGAGAATGACCAGCAGGAAAAGGGACACTATGGTGGCGACGATGATCGCTACGACCCAGCCGAGAACCACATCAAACACCAATGT
>JBAUMA010000041.1:0-4460 GCA_049578485.1 Specibacter sp. | reverse complement strand
ACCAGGGCCAGGGCGGCAACAACGGTGGTGTCCTTGGCACTGTGTTGGGTAACGTCCAGGTGGCGGCGCCGGTCACGGTTCCCGTGAATGTTTCGGGTAATGCTGTTGGCGTGTTGGGCAATGCGGTCAGCAATGGTTCGCATGCCACGAACACGACGGCGGTTCCCCCGGTAACCCAGACCACGGTCAATCAGGACCAGGGCGGCCAAGGCGGCAACAACGGTGGCGGGCTCTTGGGCACTGTGTTGGGCAACGTCCAGGTGGCGGCGCCGGTCACGGTTCCCGTGAATGTTTCGGGTAATGCTGTTGGAGTGTTGGGCAACGCTGTTTCCAACGATTCTGACGTCACCAATGTGGTGACACCCACGGAACCGGTAACGCCGGTCGTTCCCGTTACTCCAGTGACGCCGGTAATCCCGGTAACCCCGGTGATTCCCGTTACCCCGGTAACCCCGGTCGTTCCCATTACACCGGTTACGCCAGTTACCCCGGGCACCCCTGTTGTGCCGGTTACCCCTGTGGTTCCGCCGGCACCGACAACCACTGTTTCACCCCTGACACCCGTTCATGCAGCCGACGCCGGCAACGTGCAGGCGCTGGGTTCGGGAATGGTGGCACTCGCTGATGAAGCGCCGGCCCAGCTGGCCTACACGGGCAGTGGCATCTGGCCGGTCTACACCGGTGCCATGCTGGTCCTTCTGGCCGGGTTTGCACTGATCCTGTTGCGCAAGTTCGCCTAGGCCAGAATCGACCACACCTGGGCTACCCCGGCGCAGATGTTCCCCGGCGGCCCCGCCCCTGATCAGGGCTGGGTCGGCGGGGAAAGCCTGCGAACGGCCAGCGCCAGCCACAACTGCACACGGTCCGGCGTCAAGGCCGGATCGTAGCCGGTGAGCTCGGCAATCTGGGTGAGCCTGTAGCGGACCGTGTTCCGGTGCAGGGCCAGGGAATCGGCCACGGCAGCCACGGAGCCGTTCAGGCGCAGGTACGTTTCCAGGGTGTCGACCAGATCGGCGCCATGGGCGGAGTCAAAGGCGACCAGCGGCCCCAGGGCTTCCTGGGCCATGTCCGCCATGGGCACATCTTCACTGGCGAGCAGCAACGACGTCAGGCTCAGGCGTTCGGGGACGTTGACGTCCAACCCCCGGGTGGCAGCCTCTCGCGCCTCAAAATAGCTCCAGCGCAGGCCGTTCGCCTGGGAATAGGCGCCGCCGATGCCCACGGGCGCCGCGATGCCGACGTCGTGCATTTGCCTGCTCAACGCCCGCCCAAGAATGGCCGGATCGCCCAGGGACATGGGGACAACCAGGAGCAGCTCCTCGTGGTCGTCGGTCTTCATGACGGCGGCGACGGCGGTTTCCAGCTCTGCCGGCAGCGTCATGGTGGACAGGGTGGCGAACTTCGCCTCCTCAGCCCGTACCAGCAGGACAAAGTTCTTCTGCGCCGGATTGATGCCAACGTTTTCCAGCCGTGAGGTGGCGTCGGCGGACTCCAGGGCTGCGCGGACAATGTCGGCTATGACCTGGCCGGCAATCTGCCGCGCCGTGTGGCGGCGCTGGACCAGGTTGTTCAGCTCAATGCTGATGAGCCCGCGCGCATAGTCCACAATGCCGTCGTCATGGAAGGGCCGGCGCAGCCAAAGCGTGCTGGCATCACGCTTGCCGGTAGACAACGCCACGGCATGCCAGCCGTCGTCGTGGGGGCCGGCTCCGGGGAGGGTGGAAAACACCTCGCCGCCGTACTGGGTGATCACCAGTTCAGAGCCCACCATGTTCGCCAGCTTGCGCAAAAGCGCCGGCAGTCCGCCGCCGGTCAACAGCGCACGCGCCAAAACCTGGTGTTCGCGCAGCAGTCGTTCAAGCTTCGTGTAGTGGTCCGAGGACCTGGCATCCGCCACCAGCTTGCCAATGGCAATGAAAGGGGTGCTGTAAGGAACCTCCACAACCGGCACTGCCCAGCGGTTGGCCTCGGCGATCAGTGCCGGGGGCACGCTGTCATGCTCAAAACCAATGCCAAAACCAATGCCGACGGCGCCCGCCCGCCTGATCTGACGGACAAAGGAACGCTGCGCGTCGGCCGTGCCCTGCCGCGCCCCCGTGGTCAGCACCAGTTCGCCGCCGCTGAGAAACGCCGCCGGGTTTTCCAGCTCCGTCACGGCCACCCAATCGATGGGCGCAGTGAGGGGGGTCCGTCCGGAGCCCATGTTCTTCAGGTTCAGCGCCGGAGCAGCCATCAAGTCAGCGAGGGAAAGTGCCATGCATTAACTATACAAACGCACTACGGTGCCAGTGTGCAGTGGTGCAAACGGCCATTAGTCCAAGGGCCCTGCGGGGCTTAGGCTCTGCTTAAGCGGCAAAGATGTCCGCACCCCCATCGAGACAATGAGGTTGAACACTGTGGTCCAAACCTTGCAGAATTTCATCAACGGCGAATTTGTTCCCGTCACCGGTACGGATTCCTTGGACATCGTCAATCCCGTCAACGGCGAGGTTGTGGCCAAGGCGCCCGTCTCCAGCCAGGCCGATGTGGACGCCGCCATGACGGCCGCTGCCACCGCCTTCAAGTCCTGGAAGCGGGCCACCCCGAGCCAGCGCCAAAGCGTGCTTCTCAAGCTTGCCGACGCCATCGAGGCCCGCAGCGACGAGCTCGTTGAAGCCCAGCACCGCAACACCGGCCAAGTCAAACAAATGATTGCCGACGAGGAAGTCGCCGCCGGCGCCGACCAGCTCCGCTTCTTTGCCGGTGCCGCCCGCCTCCTCGAGGGCCGCTCCGCCGGCGAATACATGGAGAACTTCACCTCCTATGTTCGCCGCGAACCGGTGGGCGTCATTGCCCAGGTGACGCCGTGGAACTACCCGTTCCTGATGATGATCTGGAAGATCGGCCCGGCACTGGCCGCCGGCAACACCGTGGTCCTGAAGCCCAGCGACACCACGCCCGAGAGCACCCTGGTGTTTGCCGACATCGCCAAGGACATCGTCCCGGCCGGTGTGCTGAACTTTATTCTCGGCAACGGCGCCACGGGTGCCGCCCTGGTGGACCACAAGGTTCCGGCCATGGTCTCGATCACCGGATCGGTCCGCGCTGGCATCGCCGTCGCCACCGGTGCCGCCAAGGGACTCAAGCGCGCCCACCTTGAATTGGGTGGCAAGGCTCCTGCGATCGTGTTTGCCGATGCCGACCTGGGCACCACCGCCCAGTCGATTGCCGAGTTCTCCTTCTTCAACGCCGGCCAGGACTGCACCGCCATCACCCGCGTGCTGGTGGAGGAATCGGCCCACGACGAGTTCGTTGCCGCGCTGGCCACCGCCACCAAGGGCCTGGAGACCGGGCACGACGACGACTCGCTGAACTACTTCGGCCCGCTCAACAACGTCAACCACTTCAACGCGGTCAGCGAGGTCGTGGCGAACATCCCCGCCTACGCCACGGTGGTCACGGGCGGCAAGCGCGCCGGTGAGAAGGGCTTCTTCTTCGAGGCCACTGTGGTTGACGGCGTGAAGCAGAGCGATGACATCGTGCAGAAGGAAACCTTCGGCCCGGTCATCACGGTCCAGACGTTCAAGACCGAGGAAGAGGCCGTGGACATGGCCAACGACGTCGACTACGCCCTGGCTTCCAGCGTGTGGACGTCCAACCACGGTGTGGCGATGCGCGTCTCGCGCGACCTGGACTTTGGCGCCGTCTGGATCAACACGCACATCATGCTCACGGCCGAAATGCCGCACGGCGGGTTCAAGCAGTCCGGCTACGGCAAGGACCTGTCCATGTACGGCGTCGAGGACTACACGCGCATCAAGCACGTCATGAGCAACCTCGACGCTTAACAAGCACGACGGCGTTACCCGGGTTGGGAACGCCGCTCACCAAATTTTTGCAATCCCATTTTGAAAGGACTTTTCATGTCTGAACTCACCTACCGGCTCGAGCAAAAACGGCACCTCACCGGCGCCTTCCCGGGCCCGAAGTCCGCAGCACTGGATGCCCGCCGCAAGGCCGTCGTGGCCGCCGGCGTCGCCTCCACCGTGCCCGTCTATGTTGCCGACGCCGACGGCGGCATCATCACCGACGTGGATGGCAACTCCTTCATCGACCTGGGCTCGGGCATTGCCGTCACCAGCGTGGGTGCCTCCGATGCGAACGTGGTGGACGCCGTCCGCGAGCAGGTTGGGCACTTCACCCACACCTGTTTCATGGTGACCCCGTACGAAAGCTATGTTGCCGTTGCCGAGGAGCTCAATGCCCTGACGCCCGGCACGCATGAGAAGCGCACTGTGCTGTTCAACTCCGGCGCCGAGGCCGTCGAGAACGCCGTCAAGGTGGCCCGCCTGGCCACGGGCCGCGACGCCATCGTTGCCTTTGACCACGCCTACCACGGCCGCACCAACCTGACCATGGCGCTGACCGCCAAGGCCATGCCGTACAAGACCAACTTCGGCCCCTTCGCACCGGAGATCTAC
>JBAUMA010000040.1:0-2585 GCA_049578485.1 Specibacter sp. | reverse complement strand
CCACCTGCCCGCGGCCGTGCCGTCCGTCGTCGTCGGACTGGGACTGCTGACCGCGTTCAGCAAGGCCCCGCTGCTGCTCAACGGCACGGTGGCGATAGTGATCCTGGCGCAAACGCTGCTGGTCCTGGCGTTTGCCTACAGCACGGTTTCCGCCGCCGCCCGCGGCCTGGACCCCATGGTTCCGCTGGCCGCGGCAAGCCTCGGTGCGTCGAAGCTGCGGGTCCTGTTGACCGTGCGGCTTCCGCTGCTGCTGCCGTCCATCGCCGCCGCGACCGGCCTGGCCGTGGCCTTGTGCATGGGCGAGCTCGGCGCCACCGTGATGGTGTACCCGGCCAGTTGGCGCACCCTGCCGGTTACCATATTCGCGCTGAGCGACCGCGGTGCCCTGTTCGACGCCGCCGCGAACACGCTGGTGCTCATTTCCGTCACTGTGGTGGTGCTGGCGGTCATTGCGAAGTTCCGCGGCAAGACCGCCGTTCGGTAGACCCGAAGGCGGAACCGGCATTCCCTCGGCTGCTTTCCGGCCAATCGGCCGCGGGCGGCCTCGGCCTCCCTGACGCAGCCTACGGAAACACCGGTTCCGCCTTCGGTAGCGGGGAATCGGTTACCGGGCGCGCTCGACCCGTTTTTCGTCCCAGACGGGCTCATCGGATTCGTAGACCTTGCCGTCCGAACCAAACACCAGGAACCGGTCGAAGGAGCGGGCAAACCAGCGGTCGTGGGTCACGGCCAGCACGGTACCCTCGAAGGAGTCGATGGCCTTTTCCAACGCCTCGGCCGAATGCAGGTCGAGGTTGTCCGTGGGCTCATCGAGCAGCAGCAGCGTGGCACCGGAGAGCTCCAGCAGCAGGATCTGGAACCGCGCCTGCTGGCCGCCCGAAAGGGAATCGTACTTTTGCTCCGAGCTGGATGCCAGGCCGTAGCGGTCCAACGCACCCGCGGCAGCCTCGCGGCCCAGCCCCGAACGGTGCTCGTCGCCGCGGTGCAGGATGTCCAGCAAAGACCGGCCTAAAAGGTCGGGTCGGGCATGCGTCTGGGCAAAGAACCCGGGGCGGATGCGGGCACCGAGCTTGACGGAACCCTCGTGCGGCACGGGGGCGATGTCGACGTCGGACACGGGCTCGTGTTCCTTGTCCGGGTCGGAGCCGCCCGCCGCCAGGAGGCGCAGGAAGTGGCTCTTGCCGGAGCCGTTGGAACCCAGCACGCCCACCCGGTCGCCGAACCAGATCTCGGCGCTGAACGGCTTCATGAGCCCCGTCAGCTCCAGCTTCGTGGCCACAATGGCGCGCTTGGCCGTACGACCGCCCTTCAGGCGCATCTTCACGTTCTGTTCAATGGGCAGGGCCTCGGGCGGGCCCTTCTCCAGGAATTGCGCCAAGCGTGATTGCGCGGCCTGGTAGCGGTTGGCCATGTCGGAGCGGAATGCCGCCTTGGTCTTGTACATGATGACGAGTTCCTTGAGCTTGACGTGCTCCTCGTCCCAGCGCTTGCGCAACTCCTCAAAGCGGGCGTTGCGATCTTCGCGGGCCTTCACGTAGGAGGCAAATCCGCCGCCGTGAGTCCAGCTGGAGGCGCCGTTGATGCCCGGTTCCAGGGTGACGATCCTGTCCGCGGCGTTGGCGAGCAGCTCGCGGTCGTGGCTGACGAACAGCACAGACTTGTCCGACTCTGCCATCTTCGCCTCGAGCCAGCGCTTGCCGGGCACGTCAAGGTAGTTGTCGGGCTCATCGAGCAGCAGCAGTTCGTCGGGGCCGGAGAACAAAGCCTCCAGGACCAGCCGCTTTTGCTCGCCGCCACTGAGCGAAGACGCCTTGCGGTACTGGGCCGTGTAAAAGTCCATGCCCATGGCGGCCATGGTCACTTCATCCCAGGTGGTTTCCATCTCGTAGCCGCCCACGTCACCCCAGTCGGCAATCGCCTGCGCATACGCCATCTGTGAGGGTTCGTCGTCGCGTTCGAGCATGGCCACCTCCGCTGTGTCGACGGCCTTGCCGGCGGCGGCGATGGTGGCCGAGGCCACGGACAGCAGCAGGTCCCGCACGGTGCTGTTGTCGCGCACCTGGCCCACGAACTGGCGCATCACGCCCATGCTTCCGGAGCGTGACACCACACCCTCATCGGCCTTGATGTCCTGACAGATGATGCGCAGCAGCGTGGTCTTGCCCGTGCCGTTGGGGCCGATCAACGCGGTCTTCGTGCCGTCGGAGACACGGAAGTTCACCCCGTTCAGCAGCTGCCGGCCATCGGAGAGAAAGTAATCAATATTCGCGACGTCTATATGTCCCACTGACCAATCTTCCCATCCCCCGCCACCTTTGCGGGACGGACGACGGCGGCACCCGGCGCAGGTGGGGTTAACCCGACACCGCTTTGGCCGGGTGTCCGGATGGCCGCGGCCGGCATTCGCGGCAAGGATGGATGCATGACCACTTCACAGCCGTTGCGGCGAACCCCGTCCTGGCTCATCGTCCGTCCCGCCACGTGGCGGCGGATCGGCGCCGACCTGGCCTATCTCCTGCCCGGATTCTTCGTGTCAGTCGTCTCCTTCATCGTGCTGGTGACACTGTTTTCGGCCGGCATTTCCA
>JBAUMA010000039.1:0-6091 GCA_049578485.1 Specibacter sp. | reverse complement strand
GGGCTGGTCGAAGTAGGTGTCCCAGGTATCCAGGTGGGCGTCGAAATGCAGCAGGGCAACTGGCCCGTGGACCTTGGTGAGAGCCCGCAGCATGGGGAGGGCGATGGTGTGGTCGCCACCGATCGCGATGACCCTTTTGTCCTCGGCCATCAGGGGCAGGGCCTGCTCTTCGATTTCTGCGACGGCGCGCGTGATGTCGTAGGGGGTGCAGGCGAGGTCGCCGGCGTCCACCACCTGCATTTCCTTCACGGGTTCAACGTTGAGCTCCACGTGATATCCGGGGCGCAGCAGCCGGGAGGCTTCCCGAACGGCGGCAGGGCCGAATCGGGCGCCGGGGCGGTAGGAGGTGCCGCCGTCGAACGGGACGCCAACGATGGCAATGTCATAGTCGGGCACACGGTCAATCTGCGGCAGCTTGGCAAAGGTGGCCAGACCCGCAAAGCGCGGTACCTGGGTGGCGTCGACGGGGCCTATTGGCTGGTGGGTGGTCATTGCGGACCTTCTTTCGTGACTGCACTTGGTGGTGGAACTAGCTGCTTCAATCATTCGTGTCGGGAGTCACGTTGTATATCGAGCAATTGACTACGAAACACCCATAGCTCTATACATTTGTCTAAGGCGCACGATTACCCGCGCAGCCGCACCAATGAAGGAGAGATTCCCCATGGCGATCACAGTTGCCGAACTGCTGGCCGAGCCACAGCTGGGTTTGACCCTGATCGCCGGGGCCGATGGCCTGGACAAGCGCATCACGTGGGCGCACACCTCGGATTTGCCCAGGCTGTGGGAGTGGGTCACAGGTGGCGAGATCATGATGACCAATGGCCTGTCCATCCCGTCCGACGCGCCCGGCCAGGTCGCCCTGGCCCAAGCGCTGGTCGACGCCGGCGCCAGCGGACTGGCTATCGGTGAAAAGATGCACGCCCCCGCCCTTCAGCCCGAGTTCCTGGCGGCCTGCAATGCCTTGGCCCTGCCGCTGGTCAACGTTCCCTACCCGTTACCGTTCATCGCGATTGCCCGCACCGTGGCCGAATCGTCCCTGCTGGAGGAATCCCGCAGGCTTCGGCAGACGGCCAGGATCTACGATCTACTGCGGCTGACCGACACGACAGGGAATCATTGGCAAAGCCTGGTCCAGGGGGTCGCGGCGGAAGTGGATTCACGGCTGTTCGTGGTGGACCTGCGGTGCCTGCATCCCTGGCATCCTGAAGGCGAACCGCTCCCCGCAATGGTCCGCAGCGAGGTGGAGCCATTGACGCGGAATGTAGCCGCCGGCTCGAAGACGTTTCGCTGGCACATGGTGGGCAACCACCACTTTTTGTTGGTGGGCATTCCAACGCACCCCAACGCGCTTCTGATCGTCATGCCGCATGCGGAGCCGCACCCGGACGCCGTCGTCCTGCTCCATGCGGCAACGGTCCTGGGGTTGGAGCTATCGCGGACGGTCCTTGCGTTGGAAGGCCAGCGTCGCTTGGGCGCAGAGTTCCTGCTGCAGGCGTTTGAGGGCCGTTACGGCGTGGCCGAAATGGAAAGCCACCTGACAGCTTTCGGCATTCCCTCGCAAGAATTCCTGGTGCTGTCCATCTCGAGCCAGGACGACGGGCACCTGGAGGACATTGACTTGGAACTGTGGCGGCACGGTTTTCCGGCAGTTGTCGTGCGGCGGCACAACAAACTCCATGCCGTGGTCTCCGCCAAGTGCCCGCTGGAGATGGTCCTCCATGCGGTCCCGGCGGATGTCAGGCTTGGGGTGAGTACGCCGTCCTCCGTCAACGAATTGCAGCGGGCATTGCAGGAGTCGCTATGGGCCCTGGGTACCGCAGGGAATGGCCCTGAACAGCTGGTGAGCTATTCCGAAGGCCCTTCGTGGCTGGGACTGACCAGTTATGAACAAGGTGCTGCAATCGTCAAGCGCCTTCTCGGTCCGATCATCGAGTACGAGCGTGGCCGACAACCCGATCTCATGATCACGTTGCGGACGTTTCTCCAACTGCAGCGCTCCTGGGCAAAGACTGCCGAGGCCTTGTTCACGCACCGGCAGACCATCATCTACCGCATCAAGAAGATCAGCGAGCTGACGGGACTAGACATGGCGGAGACCTCCACCCTGGCGCAGCTTTGGTTTGCCTTGCAAATCAACGAGGCCATGGATGTGCAAATTCACACAGGCCGCTCCCCCAATTCGCTGTAACTCGTCCTGAGCCATAAGTAATGATTGTCGCTCTGTCCGCATTCAAGGGGCGGTAGCGCCTCGCTCACTCAGTCAAGGCGGGCCTGCTGTTGCTGGTGTTCGGGTTCATCCTGTTCGGCAACGGGATCGGCAGCTTTTAGGCGCATCCCCTCCCATCTGCCGGCCGTGCGGCTCCGAACATACTGTGAGATGCCCTTTTAGCCTGCCATCAGAGCCGGGCGATGCATCTGTACTGACATAGGACATTGCACATGGCAAACAAATCTTTTTGGACCAGCAATTTTTGGCCGTTTCCCGTCGGTAAGAAGGACTCCGTGCCCCCACCCGGCGACAAGCCCGGCAACGGTTCACCCAGCCCTCCGAACCAGCCCAACACCAACGACGACGAACCCGAAAGTGATACGCCCGGTTCACTGCCGCCGGATGATTAGCCGTTGGGCCGTCCGGGGATGAACTGCACCGCCCATTTGTTACCGTCGGGGTCCGCGAAATTCACGAAGTGACCCCATGCCTGGATGTCCACGTCGCTGACATCGACGCCGTTGGCCTTGAGCTGCGCGTGTGCGGCCTGGATGTCGCTGACCACCATTTGCAGGCTGGGCGCGCTGCCGGGAGGGGCATCGGTGAGACCCTCCCCGAAACAGATGGAGCAGGCCGAGCCCGGCGGGGTCAGCTGCACGAAGCGGATCCCCTCCATGGGGCGCTCGTCAAAGTCGGCATGGAAGCCCACCTTGTTCACATAGAAATCCTTGGCGCGGTCCACATCGGACACGGGGACAAACACAAGTTCAAGTTTCCAGTCCATGCGCCAAACGCTAGTCCTGTGGCGTCGGTTCCGGAAGAGTTTGCCGCGGCCGGCCTCCTTGAGATTCGACAACGCCCAGAAAGAGCGGAACCAAGGGGTCAGGGGTTCCGGCAAGCCAGGCCGTCCCAAGCTCCCAACCAGCCGACGGAATATCGAGGGGAAGCAGCCGCACCCCCGCCGGTGCGATGCTTGCGGCGCTGGCGGGAACGACGGCGGAGCCCACCCCGGCGGCGACCAACGCCAGCACGGTCAGCAGATCGGAGGCCTCCTGCAGGACTGCCGGAACACAGTCCAGATCCGTGAACAGTCGCCGGGATTGGGCCGCAAGCCCGGGCCCGCGTGCGGGAACGAGCCGAATGAGCGGGCGGTCGTCAAACCACTGGCGCAAGCCCTGGCGTCCCGGCTTGGGCGGCTGTTCCCCTGATGGCATGGCCAGGGCAAGGGAGTCGCGGCGGACCATTTGGGTGGCGATGTCAGGAGGGGCCGGCAGACGGATGAATCCAACGCCCAGCCGGCCCTCGAGGAGGGCTTCCACCTGCGCGGTGGACGACATGTCCTCGAGCGTGATGTCGACGCCGGGATGGCTGGCCCGGAAGGCGGCCACCGCCCGCGGCGCAATATCGATCGCCGACAGGCCGAAGCCCACGGTGAGCAGTCCTTCGGCACCGGCCGACAAACGCTGCATGCGCAGCTCAAGGGCATCGGCCCTGCGCACCAGGTCAAGGGCTTCCGCGAGCAGCACGTCGCCGGCCGCCGTCAGGGCGGCCCCGTGCCGTCCGCGCAGGAACAGCACACTCCCGGATTGCCGCTCCAGCAGCTGGATCTGCTTGGTCAAGGCCGGCTGCGTTGTCAGCAGAATCCGTGCGGCCACACCAAAGTTTCCGTGCTCCGCAATGGCGATGAATGCGCGCAACAAGCGTAGTTCCATGCCGGCCTTCCCTTGGTGGTTGCGAAATGTTCTATTCCACTCTGGAATCGTAAGGCACAAAATATTCAATAGACAGAATGAAAAGGCGCGGCAAGCATGGAATCACCGTCTACAAGGAGAACGCCGTGCCAACTCTTAGCCCACAGACCTTCCGTGCAGCCACCGCCCAATTCGAGGCAGTCCCGGACGACCCCGATGCCAATATGGCAATCATTCACCGGCTCACCACGGATGCCGCGAACGACGGCGCACAGTTCGTGGCCTTCCCCGAGATGTGCCTGATCGGCTACTGGCACCTGCGCCGGCATTCACCCCGGCGCCTGTCCGAGCTGGCCGAAAAGGAGAGTGGCCCGCACATCAGTGCCGTCGCCGAACTCGCCGGCGCACTGGGCGTGGGGATCGGCGTCGGTTATTTGGAAGAGGGCGGAGACGGCCGGCTCTACAACTCGTATTCCGCCTGCCTCCCGGACGGCGCAATCCACACGCATCGCAAGCTCCACGCATTTGAGCACGAGGCCATCTCGAGCGGATCGCGCTTCACGGTTTTCGACACCCCGTGGGGTGTGCGGCTCGGCATCCTCATCTGCTGGGACAACAACCTGGTGGAAAACGTCCGCGCCACGGCACTCCTGGGGGCCACAGTGCTGGTGGCCCCGCACCAGACCGGAGGCACGAATTCGGCAAGCCCGCGCGGCATGAAACCCATCCCGGCAGCCCTCTGGGAGAACCGGAAATCCGATCCGGCCGCCATCGAGGCCGCCTTTCGGGGGCCGCACGGCCGGGGCTGGCTGATGCGCTGGCTGCCTGCCCGCGCCCACGACAACGGCCTCTTTGTTATCTTCAGCAATGGCGTGGGCCGCGACGACGATGAAATCCGCACGGGCAACGCGATGATCATCGACCCCTACGGATCCGTCATCGCCGAAACGTGGGTGGCCGACGAGGCAATCGTGTCGGCGGACCTTGATTTGACCCTGCTACCACTCTCCACCGGCCGCCGCTGGATGCGCGGCCGTCGGCCGGAGCTCTACGGGCTGCTGGCCCAACGGCAAGGAGACGAACTGGGTGCCCGCGAGGCCCGGTTTTCCCGGCAACCCGTCGAGCTGCCGGATGTCAGGGCTAGCTCGACGCCGGCAGCGGGGTGAGGCTGTTGAATGTGTACAGGTGGATGCCCGCAGGCGGTTCCTGGAGCGCCGCCAGCTCGCTCACAAGCTGGCCGGGCTGGTACCGGCTGCCGCTGAGCAGGCTCCGGCCCAGCGCCGCCTTTCCGCTGATGAACTTCAGCGAACTGCCAACCCCGATCTTGGTGGCCAGTGCCAGCAGCTTGGTACGCGGCACGGTCCCGACAACACCGGCCCAGACGGGAAGCACCACTCCGTCGCGGCGAAGCCCGGCAATGTAGTCGGCGATCGTCGAGCCGGAAAAGCACATCTGCGTGACGATGTGGTCGGCCAGTTCCGCCTTGGCCACCAGGTCATCCAACAGCTGACTGCCCCCGATGGCCGGATGTCCCTCCGGATACCCCGCCACGCCCACCTTCATGGTGCGCCCCGTCAGCTCCGCGATCTCACGCAGGAGGTCTGCGCTTGTTCCGAACGGACCGGCAGGCACGGCCGCATCCCCGCCAATGGCGAAAACCTCGGTAATCCCAGCGGCGCTGCACTCCCCCAGGATGCCGGCCAATTGTTCACGGGATTCAATGGCCCGCGCGGCAAGGTGCGGAACCACCGTGAATCCGTGCCCAGCCAGCGCCACGGCCGTCTCCATGGTGCGTTCAATGCCGTGGTGCGAGAGGCAGGTGACGGTGAGGGTGATGCCAGGGGGAAGCTGCGCCACCGCGGCGGGAACAATGTCCTTGGTGGGAATGATTTCCAGCCGTGTGGGGAGCATCTGAATCCTTCCTTGCGCTTAATCTTGACGGGGTGTTGTGTGCGGGGTTCAGCTCGGGTTCGACGTCGTTTGCCTGGTTAGCATTCGACGACGTTGACGGCGAGGCCGCCCATGGCGGTTTCCTTGTATTTGGAGGACATGTCCTTGCCTGTTTCGCGCATGGTGATGATGACTTCGTCCAGGGAGACCCGGTGTTGGCCATCGCCCCAGAGCGCCATTTTCGCGGCGTTGATCGCTTTCGCGGCCGCGATCGCGTTGCGTTCAATACACGGGATCT
>JBAUMA010000038.1:0-6899 GCA_049578485.1 Specibacter sp. | reverse complement strand
CCCGAACAGGGGTGACCGCCGGATTCCGTGGTTAAGCGGGTGGTGATAGAGCCTGGCATCGGCAATTGAGCTTGTCGAAATCACCGCTCAGGGTCTCGACATGGGCCCCCGCCCGAGAGGACCCCCGGTTGAGGAACGAGGCTGGGGAGCGGGTGGGGATCGACCGCCGGGGGCCGATATGGACATTGGATGCCGGTCCGGACGCCATCCGCCAGCCGAGGGGCCGTTGTGGTGGATCGCTGTTGGCCAGCCGGGGGCGAATCACCACGACGGCCCCCGGGGCCCCGACAAGCCCGGCCGCCGGACATTACGTCTTCGTCACCAGCCGGGCGCAGCAATGGGACACGTCCGCATCCGGTTCAATCGCATGCAGCCGGTCCCCGCAACCCTCGAGTGCCCCGTTGAGCAGCGAGCCGTTGAGGGCGCACACGACGCCCGTGTGCTCGCGCGCCAAGCGGTGGAACGGGCAGCTGGCCATGATGGTGCCGCCGACGCCGTCGGGACGGGGGTCGTAGCCGGTGCCGGCGAGCATGTTCAAGATGGTGCCCGCCTCGGCACCCAGCGACTTGCCGGCGTCGAACGCGACGGCGGCGAGCGCGTCCTGGATGCCTTCGGAGGTGTCAATGGAGCGCTGCACGGCGGCGGCCAGCAGTTGGGCGGCGAAGTCGTAGTGCCGGGCGGGGACGGAGGCCGCCACCTCGCCCACGGCCACTGCGTACAGCTTGGTGGGCCGCCCGGAGCCGGGGCCTGCACGGTTCCCCACCTTGCGGAATTCCACGGTGAGCAAGTTCTCCGCCGCCAGCCGGTCAAGCTGTGCCCGAATGGTGCTCTTGGGAAGGCCTAATGCGGTGGCGCAGTCGTCGCGGCTCAGGGCGTGCGGACTCGCCCGCAGCAGCTCAAAGAGCCGTTTTCGCACGGGATCCCCCAGGGACGCCACTGCGCTCAGGCGCTGCGCCTCGTTCATGTGCACCTGCCGCCTGACTTGACTCATGACCACTTGCCTTCGGTTGCGTGCTTCCACGGAATGCGTATGAGGGATTATGACGCATTCCCTTGACGCTTTGAGTCTGCGCTTCTAAAGTCAAAAATACAAGATTTAGAAAGGTTGGGACATGTCAATCTCAAGCCCCGCACTCCCGGATCTCCTGGCCTACCCCGATTCCGCCCTGGATGCCCCCGCCGAGCCCGCCGATCCCACACTGCCCGCCGGGCCAAGCAGTCCGGGCACCATTGACCTGCCCGCGGCCCAGGCCGCCATTGCGGATTTCCTGCGGGCGCTGGGCCGGAACGTGGACGATCCCCATCTGCTGGACACGCCCCGCCGAGTGGCCGGCGCCTATGCCGAAATGCTCACTCCCCGCCAAACCAACTGGACCACGTTCCCCAACGACGAAGGGTATGCGGGCCTGGTCCTGGTCAAGGACGTGCCCTTTCACTCGCTGTGCCAGCACCACCTGCTGCCGTTTCGCGGCGTGGCCCATGTGGGCTACCTGCCGGGCGAGAGGCTCTTTGGACTCTCCAAGCTGGCCCGCGGCGTGGAGCGGTTTGCCCGGGACCTGCAGGTCCAGGAGCGCCTGACCCAGCAAGTGGCAGACTGGCTGGAGGAGACGCTGTCCCCCAGGGGTGTCGGCGTCGTCATGGAGGCCGAACACCTGTGCATGTCCCTGCGCGGCGTCCAAGTGGCGGGGTCGGTGACCCGCACCTCGGTCTTCACCGGGGAGCTGGCCGACGCCGGCCCCCTGCGCGAGCAGTTCCCCCACTAAGGCTTCCCCCTCAGGCCGGACAGCCGGGGCTTGGGGGACCAGACGCAAGATCCACGAAGAAGTTGTTTCCACGGAAAGAGTTTCGATCATGAGCGAATCAAGCAACACAGAGCCCCAAAGTGCCCCCGGGATGGTGATCATTGGCGGCGGCCTGGCCGGTGCCACTGCTGCCGAAACCCTCCGCAACGAGGGCTTCATCGGAGCGGTGACCATTGTGGCACAGGAGCCCGAGCTCCCGTACCAGCGCCCACCGCTGTCCAAGGGGTTCCTGGCCGGCAAGGAGGGCGAGGATGCCTTGTTCCCCTACCCGGCCACTTGGTACCCCGAGAACAATGTCACCGTCCTCACGGGCACGGCGGCCACCGCCATCGACCCCGCCGGACACACGGTCAGCCTGTCCGACGGCGGCACGCTCGCCTACGCGAAGCTGCTGATCGCGACCGGTGCCTCCCCTCGCGTGATCCCGTTCCCCGGCGTCGGGCTCGACGGCGTGCACTATTTCCGGACCAAGGCCGACGCCGAAGCCTTGAAGGAGCTGTTCTCGGCCGGCGGGCACAAACTGGTCATGATCGGCTCGGGCTGGATCGGCATGGAAATTGCCGCCACCGCCCGCGAGCTGGGCAACGACGTCACCTTGCTGGGCCTGGAGGATGTGCCGTTGTCGGTGGCCATCGGCACGCAGCTTGGCGCCGTGTTTGCCGCCCGCCATGAGGAGGCCGGCGTGCAATTTGTGCTGCCGGCGAGCGCCGCGGAAATCAAGGGCGACGGCGGGCACGTCACCGAGGTGGTGACCACCACCGGCGTCAGCATCCTGGCAGATGTGGTGATTGTCGCCGTCGGGGTTGCCCCGAACACGGCCCTGGCCAAGGATGCCGGGCTCACCATCAACAACGGCATCCAGGTCACCGGCAGCCTGCAAACTTCTGATGCCGACATCTTTGCCGCAGGCGACGTAGCCAACTCACTCCACCCAACCACCGGCGAGTACGCCCGCTCCGAGCACTGGGCCAACGCGATCGCCAGCGGCAAGGTGGCGGCCAAGTCCATGCTGGGCAGGGACGCCGTGTTGGATGACATCCCCTACTTTTACACCGACCAGTTCGATCTGGGCATGGAGTACTCGGGCTTCGGCGCGCTCACCAAGGACGCCGAACTGGTGGTCCGGGGCAGCCTGGACAAGCGCGAATTCATCGCCTTCTGGGTGCTCGCGGGCAAGGTGGTGGCCGGCATGAACGTGAACATCTGGGACGTACAAGACGCAATCAAGGCGCTGATCAGCTCCGGGCGCGCCGTCGACACGCAGGCCCTGGCTGACCTGCAAATCCCCCTGGAGGATATTTGATGGAGGGAATGACTACCCTGACCCCCGCCACCGCCGCACCGTTCTACACGCCGCCGCTTCTCCACCCGGTGCACAGCTTTGGTGCCCGGACCCTGGACTTCAGCCGCCAGGTGGCGCTGATGGCCATTGTCAACAGGACCCCCGACTCGTTTTACGACGGCGGTGCCACGTTTGCGCTGGACGCCGCGGTGGCCGCCTCCCTGGCTGCCGTGAACGACGGCGCCGACTGGGTGGACATTGGCGGGGTCCCCTTCGCGCCCGGCCCGGCATTGGACGCCGAGGAGGAGGGCGACCGCGTGGTGCCGGTCATTGCGGCGGTGTCGGCGGCCAGTGACGTCATCATTTCCGTGGACACCTTCCTGCCCGAGGTGGCCGCCCGCAGCATCGCCGCCGGCGCCCACGTCATCAACGACACCACGGGGCTGTCGAACCCGGACATTGCCCGCGTGGTGGCCGACACCGGCGCCCACCTGGTCATCACGCACTCCCTGGCCAAGCCCCGTACGGTGTATCCGCACCCCCGCTACGCCGATGTTGTCTCGGAGGTGGCCGCCTTCCTGCGCGAAAAAGTGGAGCTGGCCATCTCGCTGGGCGTCTCCCCGGAGAAGATCCTCATCGACCCGGGACACGACCTGAACAAAAACACGCTGCACACGCTGGAGATCACGCGCCGCTTCAACGAGATCGCGGCGGTGGGCTTCCCCGCCCTGGCGGCCGTGTCCAACAAGGACTTCATCGGCGAAACCCTCAACCAGGACAAGGCGGAGCGGCTGGAGGGATCCCTGGCCACCGGCGTCATCTGCATCCTGGGCGGAGCAAGGATCCTGCGCATGCACAACGTGGCCTCCGCCAACTCCGCCATCCGCATGACCGAGGCCGTGCTGGGTTGGCGGGAACCGGCGTACCTCAAACACAACATGGGCGAGGTCAATGAACCCGCGCACGCACCCGGAGGGAAAAACCATGATTGAGCGGATCTACCCGCCCGACGGCCTCACTGGAAAGGAGCTCGACGACGATCTGCTGGCGGCGGACAACGAGCACCCGGCCGGCACCACGCGGGTCAGCTTCAACTTTGTGTCCAGCATTGACGGGGCCGCCACGGTGGACGGCCGTTCCGGCGCACTGGGCAACGAGGACGACCAGCACCTGTTCCAGCTGATGCGCCGCACGGCGGACGTCATTGTGGTGGGCGCCCAGACGGTCCGTGCCGAGGGGTATGGCGGGGAACTGCTCAGCCCGGAAGCGCAGCAGTGGCGCCTGGACCACGGCCGCACGGCACACCCGCCGCTGGCCATCGTCTCCGGAACGTTGAACCTGGACCCCTCCCACGAGGTGTTCACGCAGGCACCCGTCCGCCCCCTCGTGCTCACCGTTGAAGCAACCCACCCCGACCTGCGGGAGGCACTGTCCCGCGTGGCCGACGTCGTGCTGGCGGGTTCGGACTCGCTGGATGTGGACCGGGCCATTGCGGAACTGGCCGCGCGCGGGCTGCACAGTATCCATTCCGAGGGCGGGCCAACCCTGCTGGGCACCTTCCAGGCCGCCAACAGGGTTGACGAGCTGTCGCTGACCGTGGCGCCGCTGCTGGTGGGCGGGACGGCCAAACGCATTGCCGACGTGTTGCCCGGCACCGGCCAGCCTGGGGTCGTGCCCCGTCCCATGGTGCTCACGCAGATCCTCAAGGCCGATTCCATGCTGTTCCTGCGCTACGCCAGGGACGCCGGCCAACCTGCCGGGACCGCGGCTCCGGAAGGCTAGCTGAACCGCTAGCTGGAGGGCGGCGCCACGGACAATTTCGCCAGGACCCGGGGTGTGGTGGACGCCAGCAGGGCATCCGTGGGACAGGACAGGGTGACTAGCAGGCCGGTCCCCGCAGTGCCGAGCATCCGGCCCCACACAATGCTGGCGGGCACGCCCTTCGCCGCCTTGGTGCCGTGGCCCAGGAACGCTATGGTGCGGCCCTTCTTGCCGGCCTCGGCCACCCAGGGCAGTGCTGCGTCGGTCAGGGAGCTGGGAACCACCGATGGGATCAAATACTTCATCAGGTTTTCCGTGGACGCCTTGTCATCGCCCGGTGTGATGAGCGGTCCCTGGTTGGTGGCCACCCAATAAGCCAGTGTGCAGCCGGCCGCATTGGTATATTGCATCCTGCCCGCAACGTTGTTGGTCCGCAGCGTCCATTCCGGGGGCGGGGGCGTGGCGGAATCCGATGCCTCGGGCTGGCCCAGGGCATCGCTGAAGCCCACCGGCACGTTGGGTGAGAGGGTTGTTCCGGCCGCAAAGCCCATGTCCTTGGCCGCCACGGCGGCGGCGTCGTGGCCGGCCTGCGTGGTGGGCGCCGCATACGTTGGGGGCGGCGTTGTGGCCGTGGCTTGAGTGGGAGCCGGTGCGGGCACGGCGATGGTGCAGCCGGCCAACACCGATGCGCCGAACAGTGCCGCCACTGCCAGGGCCGTCGCGCGGCCCGTTCCCCCCATGCTTTTCACACCCATCAGCCTACCTACCCTTAGGCCCACACGCGGAGTGCGCCCGGGTCGACGCGTGTGGTGGCAGGCAGCGCCCCGATCCGCTCCCCGTCCGCATAAGCCACCAGGTTCGTGGAGGTCAGGCTGACCTCCGTGACCCGCTCGATCGACACCGCCCGGTGGCCCGTGTGCCGGCCGGAGAAGACCAGGGGGTAGATGCGCAGGAACGTCAGCCGCGACACCGGTGAGACAACAAACAAGTCCAGCAGGCCGTCGTCGTAGCTGGCATCGGGGGTGATCTTCATGCCCCCGCCGATCGACGGGCCATTGGCCACCGAAATCAGCACGGCCCGCTGCTCGCGCCGCTCACCGTCCACCACGAGCGAATACTGCACGGGCTTGAGCGTGAGCAGTTCACGCAGGATGGCCAGGTTGTAGCGCATGGGACCGTGCGGCCACTGCCAGCCGTTGGCGCGTTCGTTGACCAAGGCGTCGAACCCGGCCGAGAGGGCACACATGAACCAGACGGGGGCGCTGCCCGCGCGTTCGATGCGCCCCAGGTCTATGGTGCGGGGCATGCGCTGGCAGGCGAGGAGAAAATGGTCGACGGCGGCTGCCGGGTTTTTCGGGTCCAAGCCCAGCCCGCGGGCCGCATCATTGCCGGTGCCGGCCGGGACGATGCCCAGGGGGATGCTCGTATGCGCCAGGGCGTTGACACCAAGGTGGACCATGCCATCTCCGCCCACCACCACCAGTGCCTGCGCGCCGGTGGCCACTTCGGCACGCACGGCCTGGGCAAGCTCGTCATAGTTGCCCCTGCGCAGGACGGCCACCTGGTGGCCCGCCGCCCGCAGGCGCTCCACCACCATTTCCCCAATGTGGCCGGGAGTGTTCGGGCCCCGGCCGCCAAAGGCCGCGCGCGGATTGATGGCCACGGCGATCCGCAGCGCCTTGGGAGCCACAGGGACCGCGGCATTGAGTCGGGGCACGGGCGCCTCGGCGGGCGCGGTGCCGTCGTCGGCGAAAGGAGAGGAAGTCATGGGAAAACCATTATGGCAGCGGATCCCGGCGGCAACGGTATTGGGTTGGTATTCAGGGTGCGCCACTAGACTGGGGCCCACTAGTTGGCGTAAAGGGAAAGGTCACCGGTGAGCGAGAAGTTCCTCACGCACTATCAAGTCCTGGGCGTCCCCAGCACCGCGACCGAACGTGAAATCAAGATTGCCTACCGCAAAGCCGCCAGGATCGCCCACCCCGACCACGGCGGCGACCCGGCGGTTTTCCGCAAGATCACCGAAGCCTACGAAGTCCTGGTCAACCCAGCCC
>JBAUMA010000037.1:0-4830 GCA_049578485.1 Specibacter sp. | reverse complement strand
GCGCCGTACATCAATGTTGCTCGCATGCTGGGATTCCTCAATCATTTGTTGGTCAATTTCCAGTCAACACCCGCACCACTCCTGGCGGGAGTCCCTGTTGTTCGGGGTACCGGCAGTGCCTCCTTGAGGCTGCCGCGTGGCGGTCCGGTTAGGCGGAGGTGCCCTCGTTGACGATCCGGAGCCCATTGAGGGTGCGGGGGTAGCCGATATAGGGCAAGAGCTGCGTGAGGATGTCGACCAGCATTGCACGGGTGTTGCCAACGTTGAGGTTGGCGCTGACATGCCCGGCCACTTGGGGTTCACACCCACCGAGGGAAACGAGCATCGCAAAGGTCAGCAACTCGCGCGTGGGCACCTCGATTCCAGTTCGGGTGTAGTGGTCGCCAAAGCAGTTCGCCGAAAGGAACAGCTGGATGTGCCCCTGGTCGGCCGGTGCGCCGGCATGCATGGCCTCGACCCGCTCGGCGCCGACAATGAGTTTCTGAACGGCCAGCCCCGCCGCCGCCCTGGTGTCCGCCGTCGTGGTTGACTGGTGGGGCAGGGGAAGCTCGATCCCCCGCTCGGTGAGGATCTGGTTCGTCGCGTGGATGAAGTCAAACACTTTGGCCATGCCGACATACGGCACCGCCTGGTAGACAATTTCCTTGACCTCAACCGGGGTGACGCCGTTGCTGAGGGCCGCACCGACCATCACCTTGAATTCGCCCAGTGCCTGTGAGGCGATCATCGAGGCGAGCTGCACCATCAGGCGGGTGGTGGGCTGCATCGTCGATTCGCGGAGCACCTCGTCAAAGGCAAAGTTGTCGAAGTACTCAATGAGTTCCGGATCCGTTTGCGCCAGTGTGGAGGCATGCCCGGCAAACAGCTGGTCGTGGTTCTTCTGGGCTTCAAGGTTGGGGGTCATGGGTTTTCTCCTGCTGTGGAAATGTTCGGGAGTTGTTCTGTCCGAGATTTCTCAGCGTAGGCCGGTTCCCCTGATTGAGGCAGGCCCTGCCAGAGCCACGTTCGGCAATCCCCGTCAAAAGGTGGTGGCCCATGAAAACTGCGGACTCCAGCTCCCGGCGTCGTCGATGAAGGACGTGGTCATCTGCAACGGCCAGAGAGCCTTTGAGCCCCAAATGGTGGCGTTGACGAGGTTTCTGGCAACCAACAGAGCCTTCGAACCATTGACTTGCACCGTCACCGACTGCTCACGAATTTCGTGGTACCGCATTTGCCCGGTGCGGATCTCCTCCAGGCACTCGGCTTTGGGCTGCCGGTAGCCTGTGATGTGAACCAGCACGTAGTCATCGGTGAGCAGTTGTTCCAACTCCTCGACCCGGGCCTGGACCATCCACCGGTTCTCGTCCGAATTAGCCTGCCTGATCGCGGCCTCGACCAGTGGGTCATTGATGGTGTTCACTTCTTCCTTGGTTTCTTCTTCGTGGGATCGGACCATTTTGGGCTTGTGGGTCATTCCGCCACATCCTCAGGGGCCAGACGGAGCTCCTCGGCATCCATCTTGTGCTGAAGCCGGCGCAGCACGGTGTCGTCAATGTGGTCCTCATTGCGCAGCCGAACCACCGTTGCGCGCTTGCGCTCCAGGATTTCCAGCCGCAGTGCCGTGTATTGCCGGTCGCGGCGAACATCGTCATCGCCCTCAGCGGTGCTACCACCAGCGAGCAGGACGCGCAGGTGGGCGCCGTACTCCTCTCGGAGCCGGTCGGTGACGGGCGCATCGGTACCTAGGGCGGCGGCGACTCCGGCCAGGCCGCTGACGATCCGGGCCCTGTCACTGACCCTGCGCAACCGTTGCTGGGGTCGCCGGTCCACGAGTCGGATCATGTGGGTGGCCGCGAACAGGAAGGCAATGCCCACCACAATGAGGGCGATGGAAATGAGCCCGACCAGGATCACTCCGGTGACAACAAGATCCGTCTCCAGTGCACGGGCGGCTGTCTGCAGCTCGAGTCCAACGAACACGAACAAGGACGCGTTATGCAGGAACGTGGACAGGTTCCAGAAGCCATCGGATTGCCGTCGGGTTGCAGCCCGTGCACGCCGCGGCGCTGCCTGGCTCATGATGAGCCCGGAGGTGACAACGGCCAGCACCCCGGACGCCTCAATGATTTCGGCCAGAAGGTAGGCCAAAAAGGGCATCAGGATTGTCAGGACGGTTTCCTGGCTGGGATTCTCGAGCCGGGCACGGGCACGGACCACCACCCAGGCAAACACCGCCCCGATCACGGTGCCGCCACCGTAGGCGAGGACAACCAGCCAGGAGATGTGCAACGGCGCAATGGCTTCCGGGCTTACTGTGAAAGTGACTGCAATGCCGTAAATCACCAGTGCGGTGCCGTCGTTGATCAGGCTCTCGGCGCGCAACAAGGTCACGTTTCGCCGAGGTAGATTTCGCGTCAGCGCACCCACGGCCGTCGCATCGGTCGGCGCGAGGGCTGCCCCGAGAACCCATGCGGGGCCACATGCAGCCGGCGGGCGAGGCCGCCACTCACTACAATTGCCGCCCCCAGGACGACGACGATCTCAAGTCCGAACACGATGCGCCTTTCAGTTAGGGGGTGGCTGGCCCAAGTTGCCTGGCCCACGACAAGCGGATGACCGCCGCCCTTGCCCTCAATGTGGTCTCTTCCAACAAGACCATGCGGCGGCAGACTGTGGCAGGGTGGGCGCTGCCCGGTATTGGCAGGGCCTCCCTCGGACGTGGCCGGGGCCGTAATCTGGTTGTTATGGACAACCGCAGCGAAATCAGGGAATTCCTTGCCTCACGGCGGGCAAAGCTCACACCGGAACAGGCCGGGCTGCCGACTTTTGGTGGCATCCGTCGTGTCCCCGGACTGCGCCGCGAAGAGGTTTCATTGCTGGCGGGCATGAGCGTGGAGTACTACACGCGCGTTGAACGCGGCAGTCTTGCGGGGGTCTCGGACACGGTGCTCGAAGCCATCGCACGGGCGCTGCAGTTGAACGAGGCAGAACACGACCACCTGTTTAACATGGCCCGGGCCGCCGGACCGGCCACGAGGCCGCGTCGAGTGCCCGCCAAGGGTATCAACCCCAGCATCCAGCGCATCCTGGACAGCATGGTCGGCATCCCGGCTATCGTGCAAAACGGCCGTTTGGACGTTGTGGCCGCCAACGACCTTGGGAGGGCCTTGTATTCCGACGCTTTCGAAGATCCCATGCGCCCGGTTAACTTTGCCCGGTTCGCCTTCTTCAACCGCCGTTCCGAGGCACTGTACCCCGACTGGAATCTGGCCGCCGACACGGCCGTGGCCATGCTTCATGCAGAGGCCGGGCGCAGCCCGCTGGACAAATGTCTGAGCGATCTGGTGGGCGAGCTGTCAACCCGCAGCGAGGACTTCCGCAAGCGCTGGGCCCAGCACAATGTCCGGTTGCACCGCAACGGCGTCAAGTCCTTCCACCACCCGGTCGTCGGCGACATCGAGGTGCATTTCGATGCCCTGGAACTGCCGGCAACACCGGGCCTGACCATGTTCACCTACAGTGCCGAACCCGACTCGCCCTCCGAGGACAGCCTCCGGTTGCTGGCCAGCTGGGCAGCCACCAATAGCGGAGCCGGCGAGCGGCGGCCTGCCCCACATCCGTGAGGGTCCCTGCCGGTACCCTCTATCGCCGCGGCCTGTTGGCCGTCTCGAGTCTCGTGTTGACTGGTAGCACCCCCACCCGTCAAGACAACTGCAGGAGAACCGATGTTTACCGTCAACGCCTACGCCGCGCCGTCCGCCACCGGCGAGCTGGTCCAAACCACCATCGAGCGCCGGACCGTCGGCCTCCACGACGTGCTGATCGAGATCAAATTCGCCGGCGTCTGCCACTCCGACATCCACACCGTCCGCGGCGACTGGGGACGGCAAAGCTACCCCCTGGCTCCGGGACACGAGATCGCCGGCGTCGTCACCGAGGTCGGCTCCGCCGTCACCCGGCACGCCGTCGGCGACAGGGTGGGTGTCGGCTGCATGGTGAACTCCTGCGGCGAATGCACCAACTGCCTCGCGGGCGAGGAGCAATACTGCCTGGCTGGAAACACCGGCACCTACGGGGCCGTGGACCGCGACGGGACCATCACCCAAGGCGGGTACTCAAGCCACGTCGTCGTGACCGAGAACTTTGTGGTCCGCATCCCCGACAGCCTGGCCTTGGACGTTGCCGCCCCGTTGCTGTGCGCGGGCATCACCACCTACTCACCCCTGCGCCACTGGGGTGCCGGCCCCGGCAAGAAGGTTGCCGTCATCGGCCTGGGCGGATTGGGCCACATGGCCGTCAAGCAGGCCCATGCCATGGGCGCGGAGGTCACCGTCCTGTCCCAGTCACTGAAGAAGTTGGAAGACGGCCTGCGCCTGGGCGCCGACCACTATTACGCCACCAGCGATGAGTTCACCTTTACCGATCTCGCCGGCAGCTTTGACCTGATCATCAACACCGTCAGCGCGGCCATCGACATCAACGCCTTCCTGCAACTGCTCACCCTCGACGGCGCGCTGGTCAACGTGGGCGCCCCGGCCGAACCGCTGCCCGTGCAGGTGTTCTCCTTGATCATGGGGCGCCGTTCGTTTGCCGGCTCCGCGATCGGCGGCATCCGGGAAACCCAGGAAATGCTCGACTTCTGCGCCGAAAACGGCATTGGCGCGGAAATTGAAGTCATCCCGGCCAGCCGGATCAATGAGGCGTACGAGCGCGTCCTTGCCTCCGACGTCCGCTACCGCTTCGTCATCGACGCCGCAACGATCTAAGCCCGGGTACAGTGTGGCAGGGTCGGATGGTTGCGGCCCGGCTGCCCTGGTTAATCCGCACGGCCATCTGGCACCGGTAGAC
>JBAUMA010000036.1:0-3439 GCA_049578485.1 Specibacter sp. | reverse complement strand
AGGGGCAGCCGGGGCGGGAATGGACCAGTGGTCAATGGAGACTTTGCAAAGCCGGGTGGAGCCTTCCGGGGACTCGTTTGCGCGCAATGACGCGGCCCAGCGCGTGCTGGTGGCGGACTTGCGCGAGCGTTTGCGCACCGCCGCCCTGGGCGGGCCGGAAAAATCCCGGCAACGGCACGTGGCACGCGGCAAGTTGTTGCCACGCGAGCGGGTGGACCGCCTGCTCGATGACGGCAGCCCGTTCCTGGAAATTGCGCCGCTGGCTGCCAACGGCATGTACGACGACGCGTCCCCGGGTGCCGGGGTCATCGCCGGCATCGGGCTCGTGAACGGCCGCCACGTGGTGGTCATCTCCAACGACGCCACCGTCAAGGGCGGCACGTACTACCCGATGACCGTCAAGAAGCACTTGCGGGCCCAGGAGATCGCACTGGAAAACCGGCTGCCCTGCATTTACCTGGTGGACTCCGGCGGCGCGTTTTTGCCCAAGCAGGACGAGGTGTTTCCGGACAAGGAGCACTTTGGCCGGATCTTCTACAACCAGGCCACGATGTCAGCGGCGAAAATCCCGCAGATCGCCTCCGTCATGGGCTCCTGCACGGCCGGCGGCGCCTACGTTCCCGCAATGAGCGACGAGACCGTGATTGTCCGCAACCAGGGCACCATCTTCCTGGGCGGCCCGCCACTGGTGAAGGCGGCTATTGGCGAGATCGTGACAGCGGAGGAGCTGGGCGGCGGCGACGTACACGCCCGGATTTCCGGCGTCGTGGACCACCTCGCCGAGAACGACGAGCACGCTCTTCAAATTGTCCGCGACATCGTGGCCACGCTGCCGCCGAACCCGGCGCCGGCCTGGGAAGTGGGCCCCGGCGTCGCACCCGAGGCCGACCCGGCAGAGCTATACGGTGCCGTGCCCACGGACCTGAACACCCCCTACGACATCCGTGAGGTCATCGCCCGGCTGGTCGATGCCAGCAAGTTCCACGAATTCAAGAAAAACTACGGCACCACGCTGGTCACCGGCTTCGCCACCCTGCACGGACACCCCGTGGGCATTGTGGCCAACAACGGGGTGCTGTTCAGCGAATCGGCGCTCAAGGGCGCCCACTTCATCGAGCTGTGCGACCAACGCGGCATCCCGCTGGTCTTCCTGCAAAACCTCAACGGCTTCATGGTGGGCAAGGACTACGAACACGGCGGCATCGCCAAGCACGGCGCCAAAATGGTCACGGCCGTCGCCACCGCCCGGGTGCCGAAACTGACCGTGATTGTGGGCGGCTCCTTCGGCGCCGGCAACTACTCCATGTGCGGGCGGGCCTACTCTCCGCGTTTTTTGTGGATGTGGCCGGCCGCCCGCATCTCCGTCATGGGAGGCAACCAGGCATCCTCCGTGCTGGCCACGGTCAAGCGCGAACAAATCGAAGGCCGCGGGGAGGAATGGTCCGCCGCGGACGAAGAGACGTTCAAGGCGCCCATCAAGGCTCAGTACGAGGACCAGGGTAGCCCCTACTATTCCACGGCCCGCCTCTGGGACGACGGCGTGATTGACCCCGCCGACACCCGCACCGTGCTGGGCCTGGCCCTCGACGTTTGCGCCCGGACGCCCCTGCCGGACACCTCTTTCGGCCTCTTTAGAATGTGAGCTACCCTGTGACCACCCTTTTTGACACCGTTCTGGTGGCCAATCGCGGCGAAATCGCCTGCCGCGTCATCCGCACCCTGCGCGCGCTGGGCATCCGTTCGGTGGCCGTCTATTCCGAGGCCGACGCCGGCGCCCGCCACGTGCGCGAGGCCGACACCGCCGTGTGCATCGGCCCCGCCGCCGCAACGGAGAGCTACCTGTCCATCCCTGCCGTCCTCGCCGCCTGCAGGGAGACCGGTGCGCGGGCCGTGCATCCGGGCTATGGCTTCCTGTCCGAGAACCTGGCCTTCGCCCAGGCGCTTGCCGACGCCGGCATCACGTTCATCGGCCCCAACGTCGAGGCCCTGAACGTCATGGGGGACAAGATCCGCTCCAAGAACCATGTGTCCGCCGCCGGCGTGCCCGTGGTGCCAGGCATCTCGAAGCCAGGCCTCAGCGACGCCGATCTGATCGCCGCCGCTGCGGACATTGGCTTTCCCATCCTGATCAAGCCGTCCGCCGGCGGCGGAGGGAAGGGCATGCACGCGGTCTGGGGCGCTGGGGAGCTGCCGGCAACCCTGGCCACGGCACGGCGCGTGGCCGCCAGCTCCTTCGGCGACGACACCCTCTTCTTGGAACGGCTCGTTTCCACCCCTCGACACATCGAGGTGCAGATCCTGGCCGACAACTTTGGCCACGTCATCCACCTGGGCGAACGCGAATGTTCGCTACAGCGCCGGCACCAAAAAGTCATCGAGGAGGCGCCGTCCCCGCTGCTCGATGCCCTGAATGACGGCGGCGCCACCCGGGCCCGCATTGGCGCCGCCGCCTGCGCGGCGGCCGCCAGCGTGAACTACACGGGCGCCGGGACGGTGGAGTTCCTGGTCTCCAACGACAACCCGGAGGAGTTCTTCTTCATGGAGATGAACACCCGCCTCCAGGTGGAGCACCCCGTCACGGAAATGGTGACCGGGATCGACCTGGTCGACTGGCAGCTGCGCATTGCGGCCGGGGAGCCGCTGACGCTGGTCCAGGACGATGTCGTGCTGTCGGGCCACGCCGTTGAGGCGCGGGTGTACTCGGAAAATCCCGCCCAGGGGTTCCTGCCCTCTACCGGCACCGTCGCCTTGCTCGACGAGTCTGTGGCCTCCCGCCCCGGCGTCCGGGTGGACAGCTCGCTCCTCGACGGCCTCGAGATCTCCGCCAACTACGATCCCATGCTGTCCAAGGTCATCGCCTGGGGCAGCGACCGTGCCGAGGCGCTGGCCCGGCTCGACTCCGCACTGCGGGACTACGTGGTGCTGGGCGTGTCCACCAACGTGGAGTACCTGCGCCTGCTCTTGGGCGCCCCCGACGTCCAGGCCGGCCGCCTCGACACGAACCTGATCGAACGCAAACTGCCGGACATGGCGTTCCGCCAATTGGGAGCAGCCGAGTACGTGGCGGCGGCGCTGTGGTGGCGGTCGGTGGTCGAGGCCCCGGGAGCCCCGGCTCCTGCGCCGGGGTCGCCGTGGCTCCGGACCGACGGGTGGCGGATCGGGGATCGCGCGCCCTGGCGGGTTTCCTTGGCCGGTCCGGGCCGCAGCGATGTGGTGGTGGTCAGCGGCACGGAAGGGACCGGCGTCGTGCATGTCAGTGAGGGTGGCACAACAAGTGAGCACCAGGCTGGACTGGCCGGCACCACGAACACCGGGCTGGAGCTGATGTGGGACGGCGAACCGCGGCAGTATGCCGTGGCCCTTTCCGGCAGGGCCGTGGTACTCGGCAGCGGCGGCTGGAGCGCCCGGGTGCCGCTGCTCGGCCGGGAGGAGGCCCTGG
>JBAUMA010000035.1:0-16440 GCA_049578485.1 Specibacter sp. | reverse complement strand
GGCTATTGCCATTCGCCCCCGGTGCACCGGCAGCGAATGGCAATGACGGCCCCCGGGAGGAGCCGGTGGCTATCCGGCATCCGGCGTTCTGCAGGCCGCTACTGCAGCTGCGACTCGATGCTGCGGGCGCTGTCGGCCAGCCGGGCGCCGATGGCCGCCGGGTCGGCGCTGGGACCCAAAAAGACCACGCAGATGGCTGCCGGCATGCGCCCGGGGATGTGGATGGGCGCGGCGATGGCGGAGACCCCGGGCAGGACCTCGTCGTGGCTGGTGGCGAATCCGGCCGTGCGGGCGGCGTGGGCTTCGGGGCGGTAGGGCAGCCCCGGAGCGAGCCGTGCCCAGGCGTCCTCGCTGATGGCGGACTGGATGGCGATGCCGGGCGCCCCGGAGCTGAAGGAATGGCGGGTGCCCGGGCGTTGGGCCAGGGTTGCCCCGGAATGGCGGGGTTCCACCGTCAGCAGGGTGACCGAATCGCGGTGGTCCCAGACCGCGATGAACGCCGTCATGGCCAGCTCGTTCGCCAGTGCCGTCAGCTCCGGCAGGGCCGCCGTCTGCAGGTCCCGGGACACTCCGCGGGCCAGTGCCGCGAGCCCCGGACCCGCCTGGACGCGGCCGGCGTCGTCGCGCGTCAAAAGTGAGTGGTCCTCCAACGTCCGCAAGATCCGGTAGGCAATGGACCGGTGGACGCCCAGGGCTTCGGAGAGCTCGGCGATGGTCATGGGGGACTGGGCGTCGGCCAGAATTTCCAGGGCTCGGATGCCGCGGGAGAGGGTTTGTGAATGGGCAGGCGTCTTGGCTTCGCTGCCCTGGACTGCATTTGTGCTCACGTCATCATCCTTGTTGCTTGCCGGCGCCTGCTCCGCACGGGGCGGGTGGTGTTCCACGGTTACAGTGTGTTCAAGTATAGAACTTTCGACGCCCCGCACAGGCGGCCCCGGTGCGGGGTCGGCCGTGGACCGGGCACGCCACGGATAATGGAGCCATGAAAGTTGACGCATTGGATGCCGCGATCGTTGAGTTGTTCACGGCCGAGCCCGGAATCGGGGTTCTGGAGTGCTCCCGGCGGCTCAAGATTGCCCGCGCCACGGTGCAGGGCCGGCTCGACCGGCTGCAATCCGGTGGCGTCATCACCGGGATCATTCCGCACATCGACCCCGCGGCGCTTGGATATCCCATCATCACGTTTTGTTCCATCGAAATCGCCCAGGGAATCGGCCACGGCGTGGTCTTTGACGCCATCTCCGCGATTCCGGAAATCCTGGAGATGCACACGGTTTCCGGCGCCAGCGACATCCTGGTGAAGATTGTGGCCAAGTCCACCACGGATCTGCAGCTGGTGCTCGACGCCTTGTCCCAGGCGCCCGGCGTGGCGCGCACCTCCAGCGTGATTGTCCTGGAAACCCATATGCAGGACCGGCACCTGCCCTTGTTCAAGGCCGCCGCCGGCGCCTGACTGGCTCTGCGGCTTTGACTGCACAATTTGTCTAGCCATTTACGGCAGGCGCCCGTCATTCTGTACATGTTGACGAGCCTTTTCGGTGACGCTTGCACACCCCTGGCGGTCTCCCTAGATTGTGGTTGAAACCACTTTCACGAAGGAACCCCGATGATGGAAACACTGACCGTCTCCGACGTTGTTGCCGAGGTGTGCGCCCGGCACACCGACACCGTCTTTGGCTTGATGGGCAACGGCAATGCGTTCTTCACGAGCAACCTCACACGCCGCGGCCTGCGCTACATCAGCGCCCGCCACGAGGCCGGCACCGTAGCCATGGCCGACGCCTACCACCGGGCCTCCGGGAAGATTGCCGTAGCCACCGTGACGTATGGGGCGGGTTTCACCAATTGCCTCACGTCCCTGGCTGAGGCCGCCAAGGCCCGCATCCCCATGGTGGTGGTTGTTGGCGACGCCCCCACCACGGGCCCGCGCCCCTGGGACATCGACCAGGTGATGGTGGCCGCCGGGCTTGGCGTGGAGACGCTCACTGTTTCCCGGGAAAGTGCCTTGGCCGTGACGGAGCGGGCCTGGGCGTTGGCCGCCCGCGATCGCCGCCCCGTGCTGGTGGCGATTCCCTACGACCTCGCCGCGGACGACGCCGGAGACCAGGTCCCCGCGGAACCCCTGGAAGCGCCCAACCGACTCATGGTGAAAGACGCCGAAATCAGGGACGTTCTCGGCCTGCTGGCCGGTGCCACCCGGCCCCTGATCATCGCGGGCCGAGGCGCAGTGGTGGCTGGCGCGGGTCCCGCGTTGCGGGCGTACGGAGACGGGCTGGGTGCACTGTTTGCCACCTCAGCCATGGCCAGGAACATCTTTGGCTCACCCTGGGATCTGGGGATTGCCGGCGGGTTCGCCCGCTTGGCGGCCGCGGAGATCATGCGCCAGGCCGACGTCGTCCTGGTGGTGGGGGCCAGCCTGAACATGTTCCAAACCCGCTATGGGACCTTGTTCGACGCCGGCGCAACCGTGATCCAGGTGGACAACGGTGAGGCGGCCACCAACGCATCCGTCTCGCATTTTGTCCGGGCCGATGCGGCCAAATTCGCGGCGGCACTGCTGGCAGCCGCACCCGCACGCTCTGGCGGGGGCTGGCGGGAGCTGCATCCGGAAATCGCGGATGGCTCCTTGGCCAAGGCCGTTCCTGAGGAGGAATTTGCTCAGGACGGACGCTTGAACCCGCGCGCCGTCGCCCAGATGCTTGACGCAGTGCTGCCCGCCAACCGGACCATTGTCCAAGACGGCGGGCACTTCATTGGGTGGGCGCCCATGTACCTCCAGGTTCCCGATCCGCACGCCCTGATGATGGTGGGCACGGCTTTTCAGACCATCGGTCTGGGCCTGCCCTCGGCTGCGGGCGCGGCCGCCGCCCGGCCCGACCGGCTCACGGTCCTGGTATCCGGCGACGGCGGGGCGTTGATGGGTCTGGCCGATCTTGACTCCCTGGTGCGAACCGTCGCCAGCGGAGTCATGGTGGTGTTCAACGACGCCGCCTACGGGGCGGAGCTGCACCAATATGCCGTGCGCGGGCTGGACGACACGGCCATGCAAATCGACGAGGTCGACTTTGCCGCCTTGGGGAAGGCCTTGGGCGCCGCCGGCACCAAGATGCGGTCGCTGGCGGACCTTGGACAGTTGCGCAGCTGGCTCGACGACGGCGCCCGCGGGCTTTTTGTGTTGGACGTGGCCGTCTCCCAAACGGTGGTGGCGGAGTACATGCGTGAAAGCATGGTCCCCATCCTGGCGGCACTGAGCAACTAGGCGCGCACCGCCGTCGTCCGCTGCCGCAGGGCCAGCACGGCCACGAGCGCTACTATGGCCAGTGCCCACCCAATGCTGACTGGTCCGCTGCCCCAGTCGAGCCCGCCCCGGTCCGGCGGGACGGCCATCCAATCGGCGAAGGAAGCGCCCAGTGGGCGGGTGAGAATGTAGGCGGCCCAGAATGCCGGAATGGCGGGCAAGCCAAATTTCCAGTGGGCGAGCGCCGGGACGGCGATGATCACCGCGAACATCACGCCGGAGCCCAGGTAGCCAAGGTTCAGGGTCACCGCCGTGAGGTCGCCGGCGGCCGTGCCCAGGGCGAAGGTGGCCAGCACGGCCGCCCAGTAGAAGGCTTCCCGCCGCCGGGTGTGGATGCTGTGGATGGACAAGGTGCCTTCCGTGCGCTGCCACAAGAGGAAGATGGCGGCGAGGACCACGGCATAGAAGATGGTGGATGCCAGGTAGGGGATGCCGAGGCCAACGTGGAGCACGTCCGCTGCCATGGTCCCGAAAATGCTGACCATGGCAACCGCCAGCCAGTAGACCCACGGGATGTAGCGCTTGACGGCAAATTGCAGCACCATGGCGGCCGCGAAGCCCAGTCCGCCCAAGCCCACGGCAATCAAGGGGTTCAGCGTGTGGGCCAGGTAGTCGCTGGTGGTCTCACCCATCCCCGTGGTCAGCACCTTGGTGAGCCAAAAGATCACGGTCACCTGGGGGACCTTGGAGATCAGCTTGCGGGCCGCCGACGGCCCAACAATTCCGGGCGCGGCCTTATGGGGCGATGTTTCCTCCAGCATTGTTGGATTCTCCACCGCCGGGCTGAACGTTTGCCGGGAGCCGCAGGCTAGGTAGCGGGGGAGTAGCTCAACACCTTTGACAGGCTGAGCGCCAGGGCCTTGACCAGTTCCCGGGACCTGTCCTCGTTTGGATCCGCCAGGTGCTGCATGCTGATGCCGTCAATGCCGGAGATGAAGAGCCGGGTAATTTGCTCGAGGTTGTCGGGAATTTGTTCGCCGGCCGCCTGTGCCGCATCCGTGAACAGGCGCATGGTGGAGCTGATCCAGCCGTCGTACATGGACCGGTTCATGGCCAGGGCGTCGGGCTGTTCGTCGTCGTCCACCCGGAAACGGCGCAGCAGCAACTCAAAAGTGGTGACCTGCTCATGCGGGTTTGAGACCATCCTGTCCCAGATGCGCAGGGCGTGCGCCTCCATGACATGGGCAAGACCGGCCGTCGACGACGGGACCGGTGCCAGCGCCGTCGCATAGTCGCGGCTCAAGTAGTTGTAGACCTCCTGCAGCAGTTCGTCCTTGTTGCGGAAGCAGTAGTGCAGCGAGGCAAGGGGGGCGTTTGCCTCGGCGGCAATGCGCCGGGTGGTGGCGGCGGCAACTCCGTGGTTGGCGATGACGCGGGCGGCGGAACGGACAAACTCGCTCCGGCGGTCTTCGGCTGAAATGCGTGCCATGGTTCCTTCCCCTCAACAGCGGCACGCGGGGGTTCCGCTTGTCGCAAGGCCTCTGTGGTGTCGTCCGGGAGTGGGTGCTGCCGTCCCCCGGGCGTCTGCCTTCAGGCTATACAAGAAATACTACGCCTTGATCTAGTCAAGTGACCAAGTCATCTGACATACTCGGAGAACGTTAGCTGGATCACAGAGAGGTGAGGGCGTGTCGACCGCAATGACTGAAACAAAACAAGCACCCGACCTGGTGTTGTATGGCGGCTCCATCCTGACCGGCGAACTGGCCGGCAGTGACCGACCCACCGCACTGGCCGTCGCCGGCGGGCTGGTTTCGGCAATCGGTGGTGAGGAAATTCGGGAACTCGCCGGCCCGGCCACGCGCCTGATTGACCTGGGCGGCGGCACGGTCCTTCCGGGCATCAACGACGCCCATCTGCATTTGATGGGAACGGCCATGAGCCTGTTCGGCTACGTCGACATCGGGGCCGCGGCGGCCGCCGACTGGGAACACGTGGCAAAAATCCTGCGGGAAAGCCCCGTGCCGGCCGATGGCTGGATCCGGGCCCACGGCTGGGATTCCTCCACCCTCGGACCCGGCGGCACCCAAGCCGTGTTGGACTGCCGCCAGGACGTCCCGGTGGTTGCCTTTGACCAGACCGGACACCAGCTGCTGGCCAATGCCACCGCCCTGCGGCTGGCCGCCATCACCGCCGAGACCCCCGACCCCGCCGGCGGCGTCATCGAACGCTTCCCGGACGGCGCCCTCACCGGGCTGCTCCAGGACGGCGCATCAACCCTGATGAACAACGCGCTGCCGGATGTGCCGCGCCCCGTGCTGCACGCGGCCCTGTTGAAGACCCAGGCGCTGCTGCACTCCCAGGGAATCACGTCCCTGACCGAGCCCGGCCTGGGCCCGGGCAGCCCGGGCCTGTTCGACGGTTCGGGCACCACCGCGGCACTCCAACTGCTCGGGGACATGGCCGTAGCCAAGGAACTCACGCTCCGGATCGCCGTGCTCATGTTGTTTGCCGGGACCGGCGGGGTGAGCGCCGCCGCCGTCGAGCACGGACTGGCCTCCTCCCTGGCCACCAGCTACTCGGACCGGGGGATCGACCCCCGCCAGCTGGCCATCGCCGGGGTCAAGATCTTCTCCGACGGAATCCCGCGCAGCAACACCGCATGGATGAGCGAACCCTACGGGGCCGAATGCACCCACGGGCACCTCGTCGTCGTCGGCGCCACCGACGAGGAACGGGTCGCCGAGCTCGGCAGGATCCTGAAAATTATTGACGACGCCGGCCTCCAGGCAGGCATCCACGCCACCGGCGATGCGGCCACCGAAACAGCCATCGAGCTGCTGGGAGGCCTTGGGCCTGCCCGGGCGGCGGACCCGCGCCACTACATCATCCACGGGGCCTTCAGCAGCAACGCCACCCTGGACACCATGGCCGCGGCAGGCATCGGCTACAGCACCAACCCCGCCATCAGGGCCACCGCAGGCGACCTCATGCGGGACGTCATGGGGGACGAGCGGTTCGCCCGGCACCAGCCCCTGCACTCGGCGCTGTCGGCAGGCGTCCACATGAACCTCGCATCCGATTCCCCCGTCACCTCCACCGACTGGCGCCGGACCGTGATTGCCGCCGTCCGTCGCAGCACCCCGGCCCGCCCCGGCCTGGAAAACGATCCCGAACGCATCACCTCCCTGGATGCACTTGCGGCCATGACGTCACTGCCCGCCTGGCAGGACCACGCCGAAACGTACAAGGGAACACTTCTTCCCGGCATGGTCGCGGACCTTTGCGTACTGGACGGCCCCTGGCCCGACGACCACAGGATCGAAGAGCTGCTGCAGCGCCAAGTGGTCCTGACCATTGCCGGGGGGCGCGTGGTCCATGAACTTACCGAACAGACAAGCATCTCACCGCAGTAAATTGCATCCCCCTCGAGAACAGTTTTGACCAACTTCAAGGAGCACCCCATGAAATTACGAGTTCCCGTCGCCTTTGCCGGACTGCTTGCCCTGGCCCTGACCGGGTGTGGTTCCCCCTCCACCGGATCCGGCCCGGACAGCAGTGGCATGACCACACTGAAGGTGGGCACCATCGGACTCAGCTCCGACGCCGCCCTGCAGATCGGCATCGACAAGGGCTATTTCAAAGATGAAAAGCTCAACATCCAGGTGTCCACAGTCGCCAACCCGCCCGCCGGCATCGCCGCCGCACAAAGCGGCCAGCTGGCCCTAACCTACGCGCCGTCGATCCCGGTGATCAACGCCATCAGCCAGGGCGTGCCGCTGAAGGTTGTCGCCGCGGCGGACGGCTACGAGCCCTCGAGCGAGCAGTCAAAGGACCTGAGCAAGGTCGATGACACCGGGCTGTTCGTGCCCAAGGGCAGCACGATCACCTCACCCAAGGACCTTGCCGGCAAAACCGTTGCCGTACCGGCCCGCAAGGCGCAGTTGGAGGTAACCATCTCCCAGGTCATCAAGGAAGCCGGCGGTGACCCGTCCACCGTGAAGTGGATGGTCCTGGATTTCGCCTCCGCCGTGCAGTCGCTGAAAACCGGGCGCGTTGACGCGGCCGCCCTGGTCTCGCCGTTTACCGCCGAGGCTGTCACCAACGGCGCCACGCTGCTGTCCTCGCCCGGCGTCGCCTTCTTCAAGGAAGGCGCCGTGGGCCTGTACGTTGCGGGCCAGTCCACCGCGCAGAGCCAAACACCGGCGCTGCAGGCGTTTCAGCGGGCCATCTACAAGGCCAATGCCTACTGCAACGCCCACCTGGCCGAATGCCAGCAGGTCGGCGCCACGCTGACCAAGCAGCCGTTGTCCGTCATCCAGGCCGGAGGTGTCACGTACTGGCCCACCGCGGTTGCGCCCGAGGACCTCTCCCGCGTCAACACGCAGCTGGTGCAACTCGGCTTCCTCACCAAGGCCGTGAACCTCGACAACGTCGTTGTGAAATAACGCAGGGACAAGGAAAGCAAAGGAATTGGCCATGAAATCATCTCAAGTCACCAGGGGAGCAGTCGGCCTTGTCTGCGCCGCCCTGCTCTGGCAGCTTGTGGCGATGACCCCCTGGGGATCGGCGATGCCGACGTTCACCGCCACGCTGGCAAAGCTGGCCGAAGACGTCTCCGGCGCGGACTTCTGGATGGCGGTGGCCCAGACGGTTGGGGTCGCCCTCCTCGGGCTCGTCAGTGCCGCCGTCGTCGGCATCATTGCGGGCATCCTGATCGGCAGCTTCCCGGCCTTCCGCTACGCCACGCTGGCCGTGCTGGAATTCCTCAAGCCTGTCCCGCCGATCGTGATCCTGCCGCTGCTGGTGCTGATCCTTGGCCCGACGGCGAAAATGGCGTGGCTGCTCGTGTTCTTTGGCTGCGTGCTCTCGATCGTCATGCAGACGGTCGACGGCGTCCACGACACCGACCCCGTCGCCAAAGACACGGCCCGCTCCTATGGCATGGGGCGGATTGAAATCCTGGTCCGGGTCGTGTTGCCCAGTGCCATGCCCTTCATCGGCACGGCCATGCGGGTGGCGGCCCCGGTGGCGTTGATCGTGACCGTGGTTGCCGGCCTGCTCGGCGGCGGACCCGGCCTGGGCAACAGCATCCTGCTGGCCCAGAACGCGGGCGACTACGCGTCCTTGTACGCGCTGGTTTTGGTCCTGGGCCTGCTGGGACTCGTCTTCATCGGCCTGGCCAGGGCAGCGGAGCACAAGCTCCTGCACTGGCATGCCTCTTATCGGGAAGCGGTGGTCTAAGCCATGCGAAAAACCCTTTATATTGCGTTGGGCGTAGGCACCCCGGCAGTCCTGCTGGGCTTGTGGTTTGCTTTGTCGGCGGGTTCCACCAACACCTTCTTCCCGCCGTTGTCCACCATCCTGGCGAGGTTCCAGCAGCTGTGGATCTTTGCGCACTTCTCCTCCGATGTGCTGCTGAGCCTGCGCAACCTGGTCATCGGTTACGCAATTGCCGTGGTGGCGGGCATCGGCCTGGGATTCCTGCTGGCCATGATGCCCAAGGTCCGCGGCTACGTTGACCCCGTCATCCACCTGTTCCGGGGAATCCCGGCGGTGGCCCTGATTCCGATCCTCATCTCACTGATCGGCTTTGGCATTGAAATGCGGATCGTCAGCATTGCCCTGGCAGCCGTCTTCCCCACCTTGATCGCCACGGTGGACGGCCTTCGCGGGGTGGACGGCACGTTGAAGGATGTCAGCTCCGTCTACCGGCTCACGGTGCCGGAACGGCTGACCCGCGTGTACCTGCCGGCGGCCGGCCCCCAAATCGCCTCCGGCATGCAGGTGAGCCTCCAGACCGCCTTCGTGGTGATGATCGCCAGCGAAATGCTGGGCCCGTCCGACGGCATCGGAGCCATGACCCTGCTGGCACAGCAAAGCTTCATGATCGCGGACATGTGGTCCGGGATCCTGTTGCTAGGCGTGATCGGCTTTGCCGCCAACATGATCTTCGAGCTGGGCCGGCGCCGGGTGCTTGCCTGGTACATCGGATCCCGCAAGATGGCGAGGGCCGCCTGATGCCGATCCAAACCACACCCGCCCCAGCGGACACGTTGAAAACCAGCAACTTCAAGCGAGCGAGAAATGACATGACAAACGAAGCAGCCCCCCTGCAGCGGGAACACCCGCGACTGGATGTGAAGGCCCTGGCCAAGTCCTACGGCACGGGCGCCAAAGCCAAGGTCATCATTGAGGACCTGACCTTCACCGTGGAAACCGGTGAGGTGGTGTGCATCGTGGGCCCCTCCGGCGTCGGAAAGACCACCCTGCTCAAATGCCTGGCCGGCCTGCAATCGGCCACCAGCGGCAGCGCCGCCATCGACGGCCGGGTCATCGACGGCCCGCCGCCTGAAATGGCCCTCGTGTTCCAGGACTACAACCGTTCCCTCATGCCGTGGCTGACGGTCCGCAAGAACCTCGTGCTGCCGCTGCGTCACCTGCGCCTGCCGGCCGCCGAGGTCCGGGCGCGCTGCGACAGCGCCCTGGAGGCGGTGGGCCTGACCCACGCCGAACACCAGTATCCCTGGCAGCTTTCGGGCGGCATGCAGCAACGCGTCGCCATCGCCCGGGCACTGGCGTACCGGCCGGAAATCCTCGTCATGGACGAGCCCTTCGCTTCCGTGGACGCGCAGACACGGTTTGACCTGGAGGATTTGTGCCTGAAGATCCGCAAGGACTTCAACATGACCATCCTGGTGGTCACGCACGACATCGACGAGGCCGTCTACCTGTCCGACAGGGTGGTGGTGCTCGGCTCCAAACCCGCCCGCGTGCTCAAGACGATCGACATCGACCTCCCGTCACCGCGCGAGCAGATCACCACACGCTCCCTGCCGCAGTTCGCGCAGCAGCGGACCGATGTGTTGTCCCTGATCAAGAGGCCCGCATGAGCGCCGCAGCGGGCGCCGTACCAGGCAACACGCAGGGCTCCCCGCCCGGCCGCCGGCCCAACGTCATTGTCGTGGTGGCCGACCAGCTCCGGGCGGACCACCTCGGCTTTGCCGGAAACCCGGTGGTCCGCACCCCGAACCTGGACGCACTTGCGGGCGCCGGCGTCGTATTTTCCGAAGCCACGGTGGCCAACCCGACCTGCGCGCCCAACCGGGCAAGCCTGCTGACCGGCCGCTGGCCCTCGGCCCACGGCACCCGGTGCAACGGCATCACGATGGACCCAAACGCCAGCACCGTGGTGCGGAACATGGCCCTGGACGGCTACAACACAGCCGCCGTCGGCAAACTGCACCACCAAAACATGGGGTGGCCGTTCGAGGAGGACCAGCGGGCCGAAATCGAGGCAACGGATCCGCTGCTGCTCAGCGAGAACCACCGGGACGCCGTCGAATTCGATCGGGAACCCGGGTGGGACCGCTGGGAAAACCGGGCCGACCACGAGGCCGCGTTTATCCCCCTCCCCAAGGACTACTACGGGTACCAGAGTGTGGATTTGGTGATCGGCCACGGCGACAACCCAGGTGGGCACTACCTGCACTGGGCCACTGCGCGGGGCATTGATCCGTTGAAGCTCGGGGGCGCGGCCCATGCGCTGTCTACCTACCCGGGATGGAGCCAGGTCTACGAGAGCGCCGTTCCCGCCGAGCTGCACCCAAGCGCCTACATAGCCGACACAGCGATTGCGCGGATCGAGGACCTGGCAACGGGGCAGGATCCGTTCTTCTTGTTCGTCTCCTTCCCCGACCCCCACCACCCGTTCTCCCCGCCTGCCGGATACGCCCAGATGTACCGGCCCGAGGACATCGTGCTGCCGGCGGGCTTTAACCAAGACCACAGCGGCTCGCCCGAACACATCCGGGCCCTTGCCGCCAACAGGGGTGAACCTGGCCTTGACTCGACCATGACCTGGGCCGTGACGGAAGACCAGTACCGGCACGCGGCGGCGGCCCAATACGGTTTGATCACCCTGCTCGACCACCATATTGGCCGCATCCTGGCCTCCGTCAAGGAGCAGGGGCTTGATAAGGACACGATCGTCGTGTTCACCAGCGACCACGGGGACCTGCTGGGCGACCACGGCCTGATGCTCAAGCACTTCACCCACTACCGGGCCCTGACCAATGTTCCGCTGGTCATCAAGGCGCCGGGCGTGGCCCCGTCCGCAAGCGACGCCCTGGTCAGCACCGCCGACCTCGCCCCAACACTGCTCGAACTCAGCGGCACGCCACCGTTCCGCGGCATCCAGGGGAAATCCCTGGTGCCGTTGTTGCAGGGCCGCCTCAAGACCGTCCGGGACGCGCTGATCATTGAGGAGGACCAGCCGTTTGGGCTGTCCGGCCTTCCCGGCCCGGTACGGATGCGCTCGGTCCTGACCCCCCGGGCGCGGCTGACCCGATACTTTGGGACAACCATCGTGGAACTGTTCGACCACACCACGGACCCGGAGGAAATGCGCAATGTGGCCGCCGACCCCGCCTACTCGGGACTGCTGCAGGAGATGACGGAGTTGATGCTGGAGGAAATCATGGCCATGACGGTCATGGGGACCCGACCGACGGCGTCGGCCTGACATTGCGCGGACATGACACGGCAGGGCGCCCGGCAATACCGGGAGCCCTGCCGTGAAGGACTCGGATCAGTTGGCCTCCGACGGGTCCTCCGCCCCGCCAAAGCCGATGCCGCGGTAAATATCGGGGCGGTTCTTCTTCAACCGCAGTCCCCACAGCAAACCGGCAAGGCCCGGAACAACCACCAGGGCCGGCAGGATCCAGGACAGCGGGGAGAACCCCTCCGAGCCGATCAGCACGTTGAAATTGACCACGATCAGCACAAACACGGTGCCGAGGGTGAGTGTGGCCAATGCCGGTGCAATGACCCTGGTCCACAAGGAGTATCCGCTTCCGTGCTTGCGGAAGTAGCCGATCACGGCAATGGAAATGAGGACCAACAGCAGCACCAGGCCAAACGCGGCGGTGTTGGTGAGCCAGGTGAAGAACGTCAGCACGGGGTAGAGCTCGCCCAGCGAGGAACCGATGCCGGCGATGGCAAACACCGCCAACATGACCAGCGCGAGCACGGACTGGGTCAGGGAACCGGCCACCGGGGCGTGCCGGGCATTGACGCGGGCAAAGCCGCGCGGCAGCACACTCTCCCGGCCCAGCGAGAAAACGTAGCGCGCCACGGCGTTGTGAAAGGCGATCAGGGCGGCCAGCAGGCTGGTGATGAACAGGACCTGCGCAATGTCGGAGACGATCACGGCGCCGTGCCCGGACAGGAACACAAACAGCAGGTCGGGGCCGAACTTTTGCGACTCGGCAATGATCTGGCTGGGGCCGGTGCCCACGGTCATGGCCCAGCCGGAAAAGGCGTAGAAGAGGGAGATGACGCCGACGGCAATGTAGGTGGCGCGGGCGATGGACCGGGTGGGATCCTTGGCCTCTTCGCTGTAGATGGCCGCCGATTCAAAGCCCATGAACGCGGCCATGCTGAAGGCCAGGGCGGCGCCAACACCGGCGGTGAACAAGTTCGACGGCGCGAGTCCGGCGCCGCTGACGCCTTCCGGGCTGACGGCGAAGGAGACGATGTCAAAAACGATGACGGCAACGAACTCCAGGCCCACCAAGACGCCAATGATCTTGGCCGACAGGTCCACCTTGTTGATGCCGAGCCAGCCAACGATCACAAAGCCGACCAGTGCGGTGAGCCACCAGGGCAGGTGCAGCCCGAACTTGCCGTTGACGAACGACGAGGCGGCAAAGCCGAAGAGACCGTAGATGCCGATCTGCATGGCGTTGTAGGAGATCAAGGCAACCCAGGCGGCACCCACGCCGGTGGCACGCCCCAGGCCCTGGGCGATGTAGGCGTAAAAGGCGCCGGCGTTGCGGATGTGGGCACTCATGGCCGCATATCCCACGGCGAAAAGCACCAGGCAGACGCCCAGGACGATGAAGGACAAGGGGATGCCCACGTTGCCGGTGACGGCGAAGTTGCTGGGTATTCCGCCGGCGACCACCGTCAAGGGGGCGGAGGCGGCGATGATCATGAAGACGAGGGCGGGCACGCCGAGCGTGCGTTTGCTCAGGCTGTTGCCGGTTCCGGCGCCGGCGACTTTGCCGGCGGGCGGGAGGACTGTATCGGGTGACATTAAAACCTCCATTGGGAGAATAAAGATAATTTGAGTGTGGCACCCATCACAGCACGTGTCTTGTTGTTTGGAGCACCGCCATTGACGTTCAGTGCAAGAATTTCCCAGGAGCGACGCCGGTTTGCGGTGTTGCGGGACGCCGAAGGGCCGCCGCCACACACGTGGCGACGACCCTTCCGGACACTGCTGCTGTTTCCTAGCCGTTGATCACCTGGGGGACGCCAAGGGCCTTGAGTCCCTCGACGCCAAATTCGAGGCCGTAGCCGGACTGCTTGGCCCCGCCAAACGGGATGCGGGGGTCCACGCCGCCATGGGAGTTGATCCACACGGTGCCCGCCTGGATGCGTGCCGCAACACTGCGGGCGGCGTCCAGGTCCGAGGACCAGACGGACGCCCCGAGCCCGACGTCGAGCGCGTTTGCCATGGCCACCGCCTCGTCAACGGAGCTGTAGCGGATGATCGGCAGGGCCGGGCCGAACTGTTCCTCCGCCACGAGGGGGTTGTCGTTGTCGATGTCGGCCACCAGCGTGGTCGGGTAGAAGTAGCCGGGCTGCTCGGCCGCCGGATCCCCGCCCAGCAGCACCCGGGCACCGGAGTCCTTGGCGGCCTCCACCAGGCGGGCCACGATGTCGTACTGCTGCTTGTTCTGCAGGGGCCCCAGCACGTTGTTCTCATCCAGTCCCACGCCCATGGGGACTGCGGCGGCCACGGCCGTCAGGGCCTCGCAGACGTCGTCGTAAATGTCCTCGTGCACGTAGAGGCGCTTCAGGGCCGCACAGGTTTGTCCGGTGTTGATGAAGGCACCCCAGAAAAGGTCGGTGGCGATGGCCTTCGGATCGGCGTCCGGGAGCACGATCCCGGCGTCGTTGCCGCCAAGTTCCAGGGTCAGCCGCTTGACGGTGCCGGCCGAGGACTTGATGATCGCCTTCCCCGTTGCCGTGGATCCGGTGAACATGATCTTGCCGATCGCGGGGTGTTCGGCCAGGCGCGCGCCCACGTCCCTGCCGCCGGAAACCACGGACAAGATGCCTTCCGGGAGCTCCTGGTTCAGCACTTTCACCAGGGCCAGGACGCTCAGGGGCGTGTACTCGGACGGTTTGACGACGACGGCGTTGCCCATGCGCAGGGCCGGGGCCACCTGCCAGATGGTGATCATCATCGGCCAGTTCCAGGGCCCGATCGCCCCGACGACGCCGATGGGCCGGTAGTGGATCTCGGCGTGGGTTTCGCCGTCGTCCACCACGGTCTCGGCCTTCAGCTCGGTTGAAGCGGCCGTGCGCAGCCAGGCCGAACATGCGCCCACTTCGAAGCGGGCGTTGGGGCCGTTGAGCGGCTTGCCCTGTTCGCGGGAGAGCAGTTGGGCAAGGGCCTCGGCGGAACGGTCGATGGCGTCGGCCGCCTTGAGCAGGGCGGCGCTGCGCCCCTCATGTCCCAGGGCTGCCCAAGCGGGCTGGGCTGCTGTGGCGTCGGAGATGGCATGCTCCAGGAACGCGACGTCGTGCACGGGGGCATCGCCAACGGCGTCGCCTGTGGCCGGGTCCAGCATGGTCCGGGTTGGGCCGGATACCGGGGTGATGGCCGTGAGGAGGTCGGCGTACGTTTCCATGAAAACTCCACTTCGAGTCGGTGGGGCAGCGCCGGGGCGGCATTGACCTTATCTCCCCAGTCTGCTGGGCCTTGGCGTGCCGTGTCTTGTCTATCCGCGAACAGCAGTTGCCTGCGGGCGAACGGCAGCCCGGAATCCCTAGTGGGCGCCGGCCTTGCGGTACGAGCTGGGCGGTTCGCCAAAGGCGGACCGGAAGATGCGGCTGAAATGTGCGGCATCGACAAACCCCCAGCGGGCGGCGACGCCGCTGACCGGGCGGTGCGCCAGCCGGGGATCGCGAAGTTCGCGCCGGCAGTTCTCCAGCCGCCGGGTGCGGATCCAACCGGCCACGGTGGTGCCCGCCTCCTGGAAGACGTGGTGCAGGTGCCGCGTTGAGATGAAGTGTGCCGCCGCAATGCTGGCGGGCGACAGCTCGGGATCGGACAGCCTGGCTTCGATGTGGCGGCGAATGGTGGCGAAAAGTTCGTCGTGGGGGCGCTCGTCGCCGGCCCGGTCAAGCTCCGCGGAGAACAAGGTGCCCAACAGGTCGATCGTGTTGTGGGCAAGCCGGTTGCCGCTGGGCCCGGACAGCACGTCAAGGTTGTCCGCCAGCTGCGTCATAAAAGGGCTGATCATCCGTCCCAGGCCTTCGTCGGCGGCCATGCGCAGGGCCGTGAGCCTTCCCACCGAGCCCGCGGGCAAGTCCAGGGCGTCGTGCGGGAACATCAACACCAGGGTGCGGAAGTCAGATTCAAACGCCAGCGTGTACGGACGGTTCGTGTCATAGACGGCCAGGTCGCCGGGGCGCAGCACGGCCTCACGGTTGTCCTGCACCAGGATTCCGGTGCCGGCCAATTGCAGGTTGAGCTTGAAGTAGGGGCGATCAGAACCGTCAATGAGGGACGCCGTGCGGTGTACGCTGTGGCCCGTGGCGGTGACCTCGACGATGGCCAGTTCGTCCAGCAGGCGGGAGCGCAGCCGGCCGTGGAAATTCCCGGCGTTGCTTGAGCGGACGTGCAACGGCACAAAGGATTCCGAGATGAGATCGTGCCATTGCGCGAACGAGTGGGCGACGGCGGTTTGAATGGCGTCGGCAGTTCCGGATTCGGTGGTGGCGGTCATTGCTGATCCTTTGTGGTGCATGGCCCAGGGGCGGTTGTGACGAGCGGCACTTAAGGCAACTTTAGCGGCTTGTGTGCCCGCTGTCACTTATTTTCAACAATCGGCGAATATAAAAGTGCCGGTGGTCGAGCTTGCCGATGGTCGAGCTTGCCGGGACCCCGGGCGCGGATCGGGGTCAGCACGATTGATTAGTATATTTGTTCCCGTAACTATTCACTAAGGGGAACGTTTGGGGTAAAATTGGGGGTATGGGTAGCCCGGTGAGGGGCCCCGGGAATCGGGGCGATCCGGCCGCCGCACCTGGTGCGGCGGAACTCATCACCGCGATGAGGTTTCCTGTGGTGGAGCGTTTCGATCCGGCGGTTCCAGGGTTCGTGGAGTTGCCGGGGTTTGCGC
>JBAUMA010000034.1:0-3629 GCA_049578485.1 Specibacter sp. | reverse complement strand
CGCCGGCCAGCAGGGAAACGGCACGGTCCCAGCCGATGGCGATGCCGCCGTGCGGCGGGGCACCGAACTTGAAACCGTCCAGCAGGAAGCCGAACTTCTCGTCGGCTTCTTCCTCGGAGATGCCCATGACCGCGAACACGCGCTCCTGCACATCGCGACGGTGGATACGGATGGAGCCGCCACCAATTTCGTTACCGTTGCAGACGATGTCGTAGGCGTAGGCCAGCGCACTGTCCGGATCAGTGTCGAAGGTGTCCATGAACTCGGGCTTGGGCGAGGTGAACGCGTGATGCACCGCCGTCCACGCCCCGGCGCCAACAGCCACATCACCGGAGGCGACGGCGGCGGAGGCGGGTTCGAACATGGGGGCGTCAACAACCCACACGAAAGCCCAGTCGGCCGGGTTGATCAGGCCGGTGCGGTGGCCGATTTCAACGCGGGCGGCACCCAGCAGGGCGCGCGAGGTGGAAACTTCACCGGCGGCGAAGAAGATGCAGTCGCCGGGCTTGGCGCCCACGGCATCGGCCAGGCCGGCGCGCTCGGTGTCGGTCAGGTTCTTGGCGACGGGCCCGGTCAGCTCGCCCTCATCCTTGACCAGCACGTAGGCCAGGCCCTTGGCGCCGCGCTGCTTGGCCCATTCCTGCCAGGCGTCGAGCTGGCGGCGGGGCTGTGCGGCTCCGCCGGGCATGACGACGGCGCCCACGTAGGGAGCCTTGAAGACGCCGAATTCGGTGTCCTTGAAGAACTCCGTCATCTCGGTCAATTCCAGGCCGAAGCGCAGGTCGGGCTTGTCAGAGCCGAAGCGGGCCATGGCGTCCCAGTACGTCATGCGCTGGATCGGCAGCGGAATCTCGACGTCGATCAGCTTCCACAGGGCCGAGACGATCTTCTCGCCCAGGGCAATGATGTCGTCCTGGTCGACGAAGCTCGCCTCGATGTCGAGCTGGGTGAACTCGGGCTGGCGGTCCGCGCGGAAGTCCTCGTCACGGTAGCAGCGGGCGATCTGGTAGTACTTTTCAAAGCCGCCCACCTGCAAGAGCTGCTTGAACAGCTGCGGGGACTGCGGCAGCGCGTACCAGGATCCCGGTGCCAGGCGAGCGGGCACCACGAAGTCGCGGGCGCCTTCGGGGGTGGAGCGCGTCAGCGTGGGGGTCTCAATTTCAACGTAGCCCTGCTCGTGCAGCAGCTCGCGGGCCAGGCGGTTGGCCTCGGAGCGCAGGCGCAGGTTGCGTTGCATGCCGGGGCGGCGCAGGTCCAGGTAGCGGTGCTTCAGGCGTGCTTCCTCACCGACTTCCACGTGCTCGTCAACCTGGAACGGCAGGGGGGCGGCCTCGTTCAGGACGACGACGGTGTCCGCCACGACCTCGATCTCACCCGTGGCGAGGGACGGGTTTTCATTGCCCTCCGGACGGCGGGACACCGTGCCGGTGATCTGCAGCACGAACTCGTTGCGCAACGCATGGAACACGTCTTCCTCGCGGACCACGATCTGCGACACCCCCGAGGAGTCACGCAAATCAAGGAAGGCCACGCCACCATGGTCTCGACGGCGGGCAACCCACCCCGACAGGGTGACGGTTTGTCCAATATGCTCAGCCCGCAAGGAGCCCAGGTCATGTGTGCGCAGCACAGCATTCCTTTCAATGGTGGTGAACGGCCGACGAATGCGGCCGCAAAGTGATTTGTCTAGAAGTTTACCGTGGACTGCCGCATCCCCGGCCCCACCGTCTATGTTGCAGTTGTTCGATTGGAAAGCGCTTGCTACCCCAAATTTCGTGGAACAACTGCAACACAGATGCCAATCAGGCCGTTACGCGAGGACGATTTGCGGGGTCAGGTCTTCGGCGGGCGGCATCCAGGTGGCGGGGTCGGCTGCCAGCTGTTCGCCGGAGCGGATGTCCTTGACCTGGTGGGCGCCGTCGTCGTCCGTGAACCAGACGTACGGGATGCCGCGGCGGTCCGCGTACTTGATCTGCTTGCCGAACTTGTCGGCCTTGGCGGCGACCTCGGTGGAGATGCCCCGGGCGCGCAGGGCGGCGGCGACGTCCTGGGCGGCGCCCCAGCTGTCTTCGTCGGCCAGGGTGACCAGGACGGCGGTGGGCACGCTGCGGGAGGCGGTGGCGAATTCCTGGCTCAGGATGCGCGCCACGAGGCGGGTGACGCCGATGGACAGGCCGACGCCGGGGAACTTGCGGTTGCCCTTGGACGCCAGGGCGTCGTAGCGGCCGCCGGAGCAGATGGAGCCCAGGGCCTCGTGGCCCACCAGCACTGTCTCATAGACGGTGCCCGTGTAGTAGTCCAGGCCGCGGGCGATCGAGAGATCGGCCACAACGGACCCCGGCGCGCTCTTCACGGCGGCCGCGATGACCTGTTCCAGCTCGTTCAGGCCCTCCTCCATGAGCTCGTCGGTGACGCCCAGGGCGCGCACCTGTGCCACGAAGGAGGTGTCTTCGGTGCGGATGGAAGCCAGGGCCAGTGCCTTGGCAGCCTGTTCCTCCGTGGCGCCGAGTTCGTTCTTGAGCAGCGTCGCGACGGCGTCGGCACCGATCTTTTCCAGCTTGTCGATGCTGCGCAGGACCCCGGCCGTGTCGCTCAGGCCAATCCCGCGGTAGAAGCCCTCGGCCAGCTTGCGGTTGTTGATGCGCAGCTTGAAGGCGGGGATGGGCAGCGCGGAGAGTGCCTCGGCGATGACCAGTGCAAGTTCAACGTCGTAACGGAACGGGAGTTCGCCGTCGGCCACCACGTCGATGTCGGCCTGGGTGAACTCGCGGGCGCGGCCCTCCTGGGGGCGCTCGCCGCGCCACACCTTTTGGATTTGGTAGCGGCGGAACGGGAAAGCCAGGTAGCCGGCGTTCTCCACCACGTACCGGGCAAAGGGCACCGTCAAGTCAAAGTGCAGGGCCAGCTGGTTGGGATCGTCCTTGGTGGCCGAGGCGGCATTGCCGTCGTCGTCCTGCAGGCGGGAGAGGGCGTAGACCTCCTTGTCGATCTCACCCTTGCGCAGCAGTTGGCCAACCGTTTCCACGGCACGCGTCTCCACGGAGCTGAAGCCGTGCAGTTCAAAGGTCCTGCGCAGCGTGTCGAGCACATGCTGCTCCACCAGCCGCTCCTGTGGCAGCCACTCGGGGAAACCTGACAGGGAGGCGTTGCGTGCCATGGGTGGGGCTCTCCTAACATGCGTGCGGATCGGGGCCGGCCCCATGCCAAGCGGACAAGCCCCGGTGCGCAAAAAGTATATGGTGTGGACACAGCGGACACGGACACCGGCGCATGGCGCATCCATGGGTAAACTGACATCCGGCTGCCATTTTATAAGGTTTCCCGGGCCGCCCCCAACCACACCCCGCAACGTCGCCGCTGTCCGGGGTCAGCGCCTGGTAACAATATCGATGGAGAGCAACCGTTGGCTAACAGCAAGAAGGACGACCGCGAGGCAAAGGCACGCATTGCGCGGATGGAGGCGAACCGGCAGCTGCACCAGACGCAGCTGCGCCGCCGCAAGCGCGACAACGTGATTGCCATTGGCGCCATGGTGGTCGCCCTTGTCGTGGCAGCAGTCCTTGCCCTGACGGTCTTTTCCGGTGCCAAGAACAACGACGCCGCCTCCTCCCCCACGGCCACGGCAACCG
>JBAUMA010000033.1:0-3776 GCA_049578485.1 Specibacter sp. | reverse complement strand
GGCTATTGGTGTATAGGGATTAGGGTAATGGGTGTATGCCTATACACCCATTGCCCTATACCAGATTGTTATCTGGCTATAGATTTTGAATCGGCGCAAAGGAACAAGGGATAACCAAAATAAATGCCGATAATCCGAAATCGCCCGACGCTCTGCGTATACACCCACAGGACCAGGCGCAGTCCCTTCTAGGCGACGCAGACGGGAAAGCCACGCAGCACAAGGGCTGCGCAACAACGAGGAAAGGACAAGCAAAAGCGCAGAGACAGAGTCTCTGTAAAGGATGGCGCTGCGCGCTGTTTGTTTTGTACTTTTGCCCTTATGGCCTATTGTACAAAGGTACATTTGTACGTATATTTAGGCCTCACTCAATCGCGAGGCCTTCAAAATGACTGCAAGAGTCTGGACCATACAGAACCAAAAGGGCGGCACAACAAAGACCACGACCGCGACCAACGTCGCCTGCTGCCTGGCCGACAAGCACGGCAAAAGCGTGCTCCTGATCGACCTCGACGGCCGCCAAGGCTCGGCTACCGATTGGGCAACCTCCCGTGCTGACGACGCGACACTAATCCCCTGCGTCATCATGCGAGAAACGCTAAAGCGCGACCTGCCGCGAATCTCGAGCGGCTATGACTACGTAATCATTGACGGGATACCTCAGATCAGCGCTCTGACGTCGGACGCTGTAAAGGCTTCGCACCTGGTCATCATCCCGGTGCAGCCTAGCCAGTACGACATATGGGCGACCGGCGACATGGTCCAGTTGGTAAAGGATCGTCAGGAAGTCACAGGGGGCACGCCTAAGGCCGTGCTTATGATCGCGAGAGCCATCGCCGGGACCATTCTCGAGCGCGACACCCAGGAGGCCCTGCTCAAATACGACCTACCCCGCACCACCACCCAAACGCACCAGCGCGTCGCCTACGGAAAAGGCATCGCACAAGGGAAAAGCGTAATGGACCTGCTACCGAGCGACGAGGCCCGCCAGGAAATTGAGGAGCTAACAGCCGAGCTCCTGGAGCTAGACAAATGACCAGCACAAAACTCACCACCGAGCGCCCAAGCCGCGCCGCAGCGACTCAAGTCGAACCACACGTCGAGAAGGCCCGCCGCGCGGTAGTGACCGATTCAGCCGAGGAAAAACAGCTCAAGGCGATCGTGCCGGTCAAGTACCACAGGGGCACCAACGACATTAAAAGCATGTCGGCCGACAACGTCCCGGTTAAGTATTTGATCATTGAAGCGCTCGATGATCTGTTCAAGAAGTACGAGCAAGGGAAGGGTCATTACAACGTCGAAGATCAGGCCGAGCTGAAACGCCGCCTGGAATCATTGAAGTGAAAAAAATATGCCTGGTAGCGGTTGCACCCGCCACCAGGCAAGACAGATAACCGAGGGGGTTAACCATGTCCAAAGTCGACTATACCACAGCGCGAGGCCTCTCTCTGCGCGACGCCGTAGACCCAGCCAACCGCGCCAAAGTGCGCGCTTACTTCCTGCAGGAGTGCTGCCTCGTCGCCTGGCACGGCTACCTGCGATCGATCAGGGAGGCCGCCCAATGAAACGCAGCGACGACCCGACCGGGCTGCAGCTCCTCTTTACCGGCGCCGTGGCGATCGCCCTCGCGCTGCACGTTATAGGCATGTTCATTTATCGCGTCTACACCCAGCGCATGGACGACAAAACCACCGACCAGGACGAGCAAGTATGACGACCCTCAAAATCGGCGGGCTCCTGCTCGCCCTCGCGATCGCTGGTGCGTTCCAGCCTGCAGCCGCCCGTAACTGCGACGTCGACGACGACGGGCGAACTGACGCAACATGCGGCGGCCCAGATCGAGATCTCGACAATGATGGCCGCACCGACGCAAAGTTCGGCGGACCAGACCGCGATCTCGACAACGACGGGCGCACCGACGGGCAATTCCGAGGCGGCGATCGGGACCTCGACGGCGACGGCCGCACCGACGCCACATTCGGCGGCCCCGATCGGGATCTCGACAACGACGGCCGCACCGACGCAGAGTTCGGCGGGCCTGACCGAGACGTCAAGAAGAGGCGGTAGCCATGAGCAACTGGCAGCTTTTCCGGCGATCGCTGGCCAACCACCCAGGCCTAACCCTAGGCTACGGTTGGCCCATCCTGCTCGCCGCTGCAATGCTATTTCGCGGAGAGACGCCGCCGCTGATCTTCTGGCTTACCGTGTGGCCAGCCTTTAGCGCGCTGCCGTGGCTTGCGATCCTATACACCGCCTGGACCCTCCGAAAACAATACGACGAAAAGGAAACCGAACATGAGTGATCGCGAGCTATTAGTCCTGGCGGCAAAGGCCGCAGGAGTCAAGATTGACTACAGCAAAACCAATGGCGGCGGGCACGGAAACACCGGCTTTGATCTTACCGGAAACGCCGTGCTCGACTGGCACAACGGGGAGACATGGAACCCGCTAGTCGACGATGGCGACGCACTGCGCCTAGCCGCAAAGCTCGGCCTCGACACTCTCCATGACGACAGATCAGTTACCGTGAAGAAATTCGACAACTTCAATCAAAAAGTAGTTTGCGAGGCTACCGAGTACGGCGACCGATCAACTGCCGAGCCCACGCGGCGCGCCATTGTTCGAGCAGCAGCAGAATTAGGCCGAGCGACTTAGAACAATGTAGCCCGCCCCACAAGCCCGCCCACTCGGCGGGCTTTTTGTTACCCTGCGCGCCTCAACCGAACGGAGAAGCGAGCAGCATGAAAGCAAAGCCCATCATTATCGGCGTCGGCGCCGTCGCCCTGGTGGCGATCCTGGCTTACGACCTGGTCAAAAAGGACGACCACGCGCTCGAGCGCGTCAGCGAGCGGGTTGGGCTGTCGGTCAACTGCAAGATCCTCAAGCAGGACGGAAAAAGCTGGGGCGTCTGCCGGTACAAAAACGGCGCTCCGGCCAGCGTCTGGCTCGACCGAGACGCGACATGGATCGCCGCCAACGGTAACGCGATCGAGGTCGTCGGCAAGCTGGCCAACGTCCAGGACCTGCAGAACCTCCCCGCCGTAATGGTCGATTACCAGTCGCCGCCGACCATGCCTGGCGCCCTGCTCGAGCAGTAACGCCAGAAACGAGAAAAGCCCCCACCGCCGTTAGGCAGTGGGGGCTTTTTTATTCCGCAGGGATTGTCGCAGTCAGCGAGCAGCGATAACTCTGCTGCCGGCTGCCGTTTGCCGTCACCTGGTCAATTGACCACTGACCGCGCATGAATGACGGCCAGGTGTCGTCGAGCTCGATCAGGCCCTCGGCTGCGAGATCTGGATTACCGGGGCAATCGATCTGCAGTTTCATTTCTTCGCGCTTGAGCTTGCGCAGCGATCCCTCGCCTGCAGCCTTCGCGTCCGCCTCGTTTTGGTAGCGCTGCGTCACCTTTTTAAACGGCTTTTCCCCCGTCTCTACTACGCACTCTTTGCCGGTCGAGCCGTCCCACCAGACCGTTTTGCAGCCCTTGAACTTGACGCGGCTTTCTTCATCGAGCGTGGCATTGATAAACGATCGCTCGTTCGGCGAATTCCCTTTCGTGACCGACAAGGTCACGACCGGCAACGTCTTGCCCGACAACGATTTGACCTGCCCCTTCAATGCCATGACGTAGAGCTCGTTAACCGGCTTCGTGACGGCGTCGTACTTGCGCGAGATCCGCGTCAGAAACCCCATGTCAGTTTCATTCGACTGGTCGATATGGTCGATAACCTTTGCGTCCAGGTCGGCCGAAATTCGAGGGGAAAACCCGTGGCGCG
>JBAUMA010000032.1:0-4282 GCA_049578485.1 Specibacter sp. | reverse complement strand
CCAGCCACTATTGCGGGCCAGTTTTGGGTTTTGGTGCTACCAGCCGAGTGCGGCGGCGCGGCGGCGGATTTCGGTCGTGCGTCCTTCGTGCAGGGCGTCAATGGGACGGCCCGGCAAGGATTCGTCGGGGGTGAACAGCCAGGTGATGGCTTCCTCGTCGTCGAACCCCGCGTCGTGGAGGACGCTGATGGTTCCGCGCAGGCTCTCTACAATATGGTCCTCGATAAAGAACTCGGCGGGCACGGCCCGGATGGAACGCTCCCCCACGCGGGCGGCCAGCAAGGAGCCATCCTTGACCAGGGCGTGCACTTTGGTGACCGAAACATCAAGCTTCTCAGCGACGTCGGGCAGGGGCAACCATTCACTGACTACGTTTTCAACATTACTCACGTCTTAAAGGTTCCCACATACTTCCCTCTACTGCACACCGCCGTGCCCCGAACCGGCGGGGCACGGAAGCCCTTTCCGCCCGTTGCTGCTGCCGCACTCCGGGGGCCGGGCCCGCATTGTTCGTATTTGTTTGAACCCCATGTCCCTTAATGGGCTGTTTACCGAACGCATTTGGTGTAAATTCACAGTAGTCTCACAAGTAACACCAACATCACGAGCATCATCGGTCTCAAAACTAGAGGATTGCATTCATGACTTCCCAACGCCCCTCTCGGCCCGCGCCCTCCGGCAGCAAGCAATTGGCGGCAGTTGCCACGGCAGCCATCCCCGTTGTCATGCTGTCGTCGCTGGCCCTGGCCCAGCCCGCCGCAGCCGCCCCCCTCCCAGCAGGTCCCAAGGTCCTGCCGTCGGCCGTCACCCACGGCGGGCTCGCCACGGCCGTCAAGGCGGCGCAAAAGCAGGCCGGCATCCCCGCCTCCGTCGTGGCGGGAACACTTCCCTCCCGGATTGCCCCCCAGGGCCCGGCCGTTCCCCGGACGCACCGGGTGGTCCCCGGCGACACCATCTCCGGCATCGCGGCCCGCTATGGCCTGTCAACCGGTTCCGTGCTGGCCCTGAACAAGCTCAGCGCCACATCGATCATTTACCCGGGCCAGCAGATCAGGCTCTCGGCATCCGCGGCGGCACCGGCAGCCGCCCCGTCAACGGGCACCGCCAAAGCCGCCGCCACGTCCACGTCGACGTATGTGGTTCGCAGCGGCGACACGATCAGCGGCATTGCGGCCCGCCACGGCCTGAGCACCGCAGCGGTGCTGTCCGCCAACGGCATGAATGCCAGGACCATCATCTACCCCGGCCAAGTCATCAAGCTCGGCGCCGGATCGGTCCGGTCCCAGGCCCCGGCCGCGGCCCCCGTCAAGGCCTCGAACAACGCCGCCACGGGCGGCGCCCGCTACGTCATCAAGTCGGGCGACACGCTGTCGGGCATCGCCGCCAAGCACGGCGTCGGCCTTTCCGCACTGGCGGCGGCGAACGGCATCAGCGTCAACGGCACCATCTACGCCGGCAAGACGCTGACCATTCCTGGCGTGAATGCGGCCTCCACGAGCGTCACCCCCATCAAGGACCCGTCCCTCACGCCGGACCAGAAGGTGCCGAACACGTTCCTGCACTACACCTACCCGGACGCCGTGGTGGCCGATGCCAACAAGAACAAGGCAGCCCTGCTCGCCGCACCGGCACCCACGCGGGCGCAAATGAAGGAAATGGTGGCCCGGACCGCCGCGTCCATGGGCGTTGACCCGTCCCTGGCCATGGCCTTCGCCCAGCAGGAGTCCGGCTTCAACCACCAGGTGGTCTCGCCGGCAAACGCGATCGGCACCATGCAAGTGATTCCCGACGCCGGTGACTGGGCCTCGGGCCTGGTGGGCCGCAAGCTGAACCTGCTCAACCCGCAGGACAACGTCACCGCGGGTGTGGCCATCATTCGGGCGCTGCTGCGCGCGGCCCCCAGCGAGGACTTGGCCATTGCCGGGTACTACCAGGGTCAGTACTCCGTGAGCGTGCACGGCATGTACCCGGACACGAAGAACTATGTGGCCAGCGTCAAGGAAAACCGGAAGATGTTCCGTTAAATCCTTTCGCTGACAGTGAAGCGGGGCCGCCGGCGAGTGTTGCTGGCGGCCCCTGTTCGTTTCACGCCATAAGATCGAAGGGTGCAAGATGTGCCTTTTGACCCGCTGATCGGGTCCACAGTCGATGACCGCTACCTGGTTCTTTCCAAGGTGGCGCGCGGCGGCATGTCCACCGTCTACCTGGCCAAGGACATCAGGCTCAACCGCAACATTGCCCTGAAAATCCTGCACCCGCACCTCGCCACCGACAACGCATTCATCGAGCGGTTGCAGCGCGAAGCCTGGAGTGCCGCCAGCCTGTCCCACCCGCACGTGGTGCAGATCCACGACCACGGCGTCGGCGGGGCCCATGCCTACCTTGTCCTTGAATATATTGACGGCCACACGCTGCGCGACGTCATCAACAACAACGGCCCGCTGACCACCCGTCAGGCCCTTGACCTGCTGGATCCCGTGGTGGAGGGCCTGGCCGCCGCCCATGCCGCCGGCCTGGTGCACCGCGACGTGAAACCGGAAAACGTGTTGATCTCCCGCAACGGTTGGGTCAAGATTGGCGATTTCGGCCTGTCCCGTGCCGTTACGACGACGACGAACACCGGCACACTGCTAGGTACTGTCGCGTATGTGGCCCCGGAACTGGTCAACGGCGACGGCGGCGACGCACGCAGCGACATTTATTCCGCCGGCATCATGCTGTACGAGCTGCTGACCGGCGTCCAGCCGTTTCGGGGCGAGGTGCCGATCGCCATTGCCATGGCGCACGTGCGCGACGCCGTCCCTGAACCGTCGTCCGCCGCGCCCGGCCTGCCGGTCGAGATGGACGAGCTGGTGCGGTACATGACGGAGAAGGACCCGGACAACCGTCCGGCGAACGGCGCCTCGCTGCTGGAGGACCTGCGCCACATCCGCCGCACGCTCACCCCGGCCGAGCTCGACGCCGGCGGCACGAGGGTCCACGGCAACACCCCTGCCGCCTCCCCCGGTCCCGGCGCCACCGAAGTGATCAAGCCCCGCAACCCGGCCCCCTCAGCACCGTCCGCCGCCACCACGGTGATCGCCACCCCCAGCTACCCCACGAGTGTGCTGCCGGTCGGCAGCCAGCTCTACGTTCGCAACGCGGGACTGGACGGCTCCGCATTCAACCCGCCGCGCCTTCCCCAGTCGCCGCCGGGCTCCGACGTCGAAAACTTTGACGGCGAGGGCTATGACGGCGAAGAAGGTTTCGACGACGGCCAGGGCTCCCCCACCAAGCGGGAGGCCCGTGCCGCGGCGAAGGCCCGGGCCAAGGCCGCCGCAACGCCCGTCACGAACTTTGGCCCCAGCAACCCACGGCGCCGCACCATCATGTGGATCGTGGTGTTTTCACTGCTGCTCGTTCTCGCCGCCGTGGCCGGTTGGTTCCTGGCCCTGGGACCCGGCGCGCTGTCCACCGTGCCGGAAGTGCACAACAAGACCGTGGCCCAGGCGCAACTGCTGCTGAAGGACGCCGGCTTTGAGACAGCGCCAACCTCGTCCGTGTATGACGAAAAAACCGCCGCGGGATTGGTGGTGGACACGGACCCCACCGCAGGATCGTCCCAGCGTCGATTTCTGGGCGTGACGCTCTTGGTGTCGAAGGGGCCCGTGCTGTATCCGGTGCCTTCCGTGGCCGGCAAGACCCTGGCCGCCGCCACCACTGCACTGGTTGACGCGCATCTGGCCGCCGGCACGGTTACGGAAGCCTACGACGAAAGGACGGACTCCGGCGTGGTGCTGAGCCAAAATCCGGCTTCCGGCACCCAGTTCCGCGGCAACACGAAGGTAGACCTCGTGGTGTCCAAGGGCCCCAAGCCCATCCCCGTCCCGTCAGTCGTGGGCAAGACCCAGGCCGATGCCAAGGCCGCTATTGAGGCGCTCGGCCTGAAAGCCGCAGTCGCACCCGAACGGATCAACAGCCCAACGGTGCCGGCCGGTTCGGTCATCTCCCAGGTGCCGGCGTCGGGCAACCTCACGGCCGGCGGCACGGTCACCCTGACCATCTCCAAGGGACCCAAGATGGTGCTAGTGCCGGACTTGGTGGGCAAACAAGTTGGTGCGGCAAAAGCCCAGCTCGAGGCCCTTGGTTTCACGGTCAAAGTGGAGAACCTGCTGGGCGGCTTCTTTGGCACGGTCCGTTTCCAGGACCCCCAGGGCGTGGAAGCACCAGAAGGCAGCACCGTCACCCTGCGAGTCATATAGAAACAACAACCACGACGCCGGCGGCCACCTCTGTGAAAAGG
>JBAUMA010000031.1:0-10445 GCA_049578485.1 Specibacter sp. | reverse complement strand
GCGCTGGTCATGAGCTCCTGGATCACCAGGCCAACCGTGCGCGGGAAGCCGCCGCCGCCAAATTCCTCCGGCAGCGGCACCGAGCCCCAGCCTGCCTCGACATATTGGTGGTAAACCTCGGCAAAGCCCTCGGGCGTCGCCACGGTCCCGTCCGGGCCAAGGTGTGAGCCCTGGACGTCCCCGGCCCTGTTGGTCGGGGCCACCACCTTGGCCATGAACTCCCCGCATTGCTCCAGGAGTTCGACGACGGTGTCGAGGTCGGCGTGTTCAAAGCCGGGGAGGTTGGCTATCTCCGGGTATCCCACAACGTGCTCGAGGGCGAAGGCAAGGTCGGCAATCGGGGGTTGGTATGCGCTCATGATCGCCAGCGTACCTTTGTGGAACGCATTTGTATCGGATATTTGTTACTTACCAGTAATGTTGCGTGGATCACAGGCGTTTGTCCCCCCGGAAAGCGCCTTTCAGGTTCTCCAGGCCGCTGGGCTCCGGCTTGCCGTTCCCGCAGGATCACCCGGCTGAATCCTCGGCCGCGGGTGACTCCGCCGCCGTCTTGATCGACGAAAGACGCCTATCCCAGCCGTCGGCAAGCTCCCGCAGCCACGCTGCCGAGCGGTCAAGCTCGGCACGCCGCACCGAATACAGCACCTCTCGCCCGGCCCGCCGGGGTTCGATGAGCCCGGCACCTGCCAATATTCGCAGGTGTCTGTCCACGGCCTGGCGCGAGACGGCCAGCGTCGGCGCAAGCGCCGACGCTGAGGAGGCGCCGCCACTCACCAGCATCGACAGCAATTGTTGGCGGCAGGTATCCCCGAGGGCGGCAAACACCGGGGCCGTCGAGGCAACACTCATGGACGTGAGGCCCATTCCCGGGCCGCGTTCATCTCGATGCCCCACCCTTCGGTGTTGCCGTCAAACGTCTTGCGGCGCTCCTCCTCGCTGGCGGGGAGTGAGTCAAAGCCGCTTTCCGCGACGCGCAGAACCACTCCCGCCCCCGCGCTTTCGATCCAAAACTCCACCAGCGTGGTAGGGGCGTCGGGATTATCGCCCAGCCAGCGGAACGCAGCATACCGGGGCGCGTCCAGGGTCACCGTCTTGACGCGAAAACGGCCGTGAACGGGGTGTGTGATGACGTTGACGTCGCTGGCGGGATCGTAGGCGTGTTCAACCACCACGCCGTCGTTGATCCACCAGCCGGGGCGGCAAATGAGCTCCCACACCCTCTCGGCGCTGGCCGTAATGGCGATCTCACGTTCAATGCGGTCTGTGGTGGTTTCCATGCTGTGCTCCCTTAGTTCTTAACGTGCAATTGAATTGTTGCACTTCGCTGTGTGAGGAGCAACGATTTTGTTGCAGTTTGTGTCGGCGGCCTGCAAACCGCCGGATGGTAAGGGGCCCGCTGTCCGGCCGGCCGGCGTCGGGCCCTCAGGCATTCCCACAGGGCGTGCGCGGAACTAGACTGCTGGGGCGGGTCACAATCTCGGGAGTCACCATGGATGAAGTCAACGTTTTGGCCACGGGCATCGGCATGGGTGAGTCCGCGCGCTGGCACGGCGGCAGGTTTTGGTACGCAGACTGGATCAAGGGGCATATCCACGCGATCGACCCCGGCGGCACCGACCACCAGTCCATCCCCGTCCCGTCCTTCCCCATCACCTTCGACTGGCTCCCCGACGGGCACCTGCTGGTCGTCTCGGGCACCGACTGCCAATTGCTGACGCTGACCCCGCTGGGCACCCTGGAGGTGGCCGCCGATCTCCGCCCGCTGTCCGCCTCGCCCTGGAACGAAGTCCTCACGCACGGTTCCAGCGCCTACGTCAACGGCATCGGCTTCACCTTTCCCGGACCTGCCGAGGTTGCCGGGGTCATCGCCTTGTGGACGCCCGACGGCGGCGCCAGGGTTGTGGCGCGCGACCTCGCCTTCCCCAACGGCATGGCCATCACGGACGACGGCGCCACCTTGGTGGTTGCCGAATCGCATGCCGGGCGCCTGAGCGCCTTCGACATCACTGCTGACGGATCGTTGGAGAACCGGCGCGTCTGGGCGTCCGTGCCGGATAGCGCGCCCGACGGGATTTGTCTGGGCGACGGCGGCATCTGGTATGCCGACGTGCCGAACAAACACTGTGTGCTCGTGGCCGAGGGAGGGGCCGTGCTGCGAACCGTTCAGTTGGAGCAGGGCTGCTTTTCCTGTGCCGTGGGCGGGGAGTCCGGCAATATTCTGTACATCATGGCCGCCGACTGGCCCGACGTCATGAAACCGGACGGTCCGCCCACCGGTACCGTGGTGGCGGTGCGGCTGGACTGAAGTGGGTGACCTTGCGCTCATTGGGCCCCTCGATGCACCCCTTGCCCTCTGCGGCCTGTAATGTAATTGACAGCTAATACGCCTTTCTCAAGGTTAGTTGCGGCTAGGCCCGTACAGTATCTCGCCGATGCTGTGCGGGTCGCTTAATTTAACCGGAGTGCAGCCGCCAACCCGCATTTAGCGGCCGAGGGCCGCCGAACCGAGCCAGTAGCCAAGGGCCGCGGCACCCACGCATACGGCCAGGGATCCGAAGGCGCTGGCGAAGGAAGCCACATACCGGCGCTCGGCCAGCAGCCGCACCGTCTCATAGCTGGCAGTGCTGAAGGTGGTGTAGCCGCCCAGGAACCCTGCCCCTAGCACCGCGGACCATTCGGGCGACACCAAGGACCCTGCCGCGGCCGCGGTGAGGAAACCCAAGGCGAACGACCCGGTGGTGTTGATGGTAAAGGTGGCCCACGGGAACACGGAGGCGAGCCGGCTGCGGATCAATCCGTCCACCATGAACCGGGTCGAGGCGCCCAGTCCGCCGGCCACGGCGAGGGTGGCGAAAATCCAGGGGGTCACTGGAGCCCACCGCCGCGTTGCCGGAGCGTGCCCGCGGCAATCCCGGCCCAGGTTGCCGCCGCGCCCACCACCACTGTGCCCGCCGCATAGCCGGCGGCCCAGCCGGACGAACCGGTGCCGGCCAGGAGCGCAACACCCACGGACAAGGTGCTGTAGGTGGTGAAACCGCCACAAAATCCTGTGCCCAGGAGCAGTCGGAGCCGTGCCTTGCGATGCGACCGCGCCGGGGAAACGGGCGCGCTGCCGCCGGCCAAGCCCTCATACAACAAGCCGAGCAGGAACGCGCCCACCAAATTGGCCATGATGATCGCCCACGGCAGGTGTCCGTGGCCTGGCACGGACAGGACCAGGACTTCGCGGGCGGCGGCACCGAAAGTGCCGCCCAAGGCCACCAATCCCAGTGATGCCGGGCGCAGGTAAGGTGCCTTCACTCAGGGTCCGCATGGTGGGTGGGGACCACAAGGACAGGACGCCGTTGCCGGCGGGCCAGCCGCGTGGCCACGGAGTGGTTGAAGACTCCGTGCAGGGCCCCGTGCCGGTCCGTGGCGGTGCCGACAACGATGAGCGCGGCATCGAGGGTCTCGGCGCAGTGGGCCAGGGCGTCGGCCGGGTCCCCGGCCAGCAACAGGGAGCGCCACCGGATGGGCGAGGAAGCCAACTGCTGGTCCAGTGCGATGGCGAGGGCGGCCGGGAAGGAGGAGTCGGCGTCGTCCTCAAAATCGGGATCCACGGAGGCGGAGGAGACGTTGCCGTCGGGTTTTTCGGCCACCACATAGCGGCCAGGGTTGACGTAGGCGCACACCAGCTCGATCCCCAGTGCGGAGGCGAGGACGGCGCCCTGGTGGGCGACGGCGGGGGACTGGCCGGGGTACACGCCGGCCAGGACGCATCCGGTGGCGGACTGGAGCGGTTCCATCTAGGCCCCGGGAGCGCCGGGGCCGGCGGGGCCGTTGCGGCGTTGCTCGCGGGCGGCAACCCGGCCCGCCTTCTCGGCGGCACGGGCGTCGTCACGGGCAGCCTTTTCGGCAACCCGCGCAGCCTCCTTGGCGGCACGGGCCTTGGCTTCCTCGGTGTCGCGCACCAACTTTTCGGCTGCCTTGATGTCACGGATCTTCCTGCCCCGTCGCAGCCAAATGCGCGACAGGATGATCGCCACAATGCCGCATCCAATCCCCACCAGCATGAAGGACTGGCTCCACGCCCCAAACCAGTTGGCACCGCCGGTGTTCCAGATGGAACGGGCGTTGACCGAAGAGGTGGAGGTGCCGTACAGCACGCCCAGCGTGAGCAGGTTTGGCAGGGTCAGCACCAGGGCCAGGGCCACGAGGGAAACCCGCGCCCAGTTGTGCAGCCTCTTGTGGTGCGCCTGCCACGCCACCAACACGGGAACAAAGCTGAACACAAAGCCGTAAAACATGCCCAGCGGGATGCTGTTGCCCAACTGCGGGCCCACCTGGTTCTTGATGGCATTGGCCCACGTCAGCGGCACCGTCACGGAGGCGATGAGGTAGGCAACCACCAGCACGACGGCGGCCACGGCACCCAGGATGGTGCGCACCAGCCAGACCGGCATCTTTGCCTTGGCTCCCGGGGCATCGCCGGCCGGCCGCACCGCGTCCGGGCCCCCTGCCGGACGGGGCCGTGGGGCGTCGTCCGGGCTCGGTGTTGCTGATTCGCTCATAACTGAATCATGTCATCCGCGTAGTGGTCCGCGTTAGTGAAAATACGCATTTGGGGGGAAATTGCGCCGACACGCGCTCGAATTCACCTTCGACTTGTCAAGAAGCCCTGCACACTAAAGACTAGACATGGTCACGGGGGAATACCCGGGCCGTGTTTTGGTTTTATTTTTACTTCAAATTCCTCGCCAGCGGCGAAGAACCATGAAAGGTGCGCCCCCATGAGCAGCATTCCCGCAGAACTGTCCTACACCGCCGAACACGAGTGGGTCACCGCGCCCAACGCCGACGGTGTGGTCCGGGTTGGCATCACCGACTTCGCCCAGGACGCGCTGGGTGATGTGGTGTATGTGCAGGTGCCCGACGCCGACACCGAGGTCACCGCCGACACAGTGGTTGGCGAGGTTGAATCCACCAAGAGCGTCAGCGACATCTACGCACCCCTCACCGGCCGCATCAGCGCCCGCAACCAGGCCCTGGATGCCGATCCGGCCCTGATCAACTCCGACCCGTATGGGGCGGGCTGGCTGGTCGAAATCACCCTGGCCGACGCCGCCAGCTTCGGGAGCCTGCTCAGTGCGGCGGACTACCAGGAAAAGGTAGGCTAGAGAGCAAGCGGCACCACAGGTCACAGCGGTTTTTCAGCTGCGGGACCTACATTCGTTCGATAGCAACATATCCCAATGGACAAATTTACTAGGAGGAGTACCAATGGTTGACATGGGTAACGACGCCGGAGTCAACGGGCAGGCGCAACCCCAGGATCAGCCGGGTGCTTCCGACACCACCTCGATCCAGCTGCCTCCCGTTCAAAACGTGCCGCTGCAGACACCTGCATTGGCACAGGACGAACTAAGCGCGGTGAACTCGCTTCCTGCGGGTTCGGCCTTGTTGATTGCACACACCGGCCCCAACGCCGGTGCCCGCTTCCTGTTGGACAGCAATGTCACAACCGTGGGACGGCACCCCGACGCCGACATCTTCCTTGATGATGTCACCGTCTCACGGCGCCATGTGCAGTTCCTTAAGGTTGAGGGCGGTTTTGAAATCACCGATTCCGGCAGCCTGAATGGCACCTACGTCAACGGCGACCGGGTGGATTCGATCCGCCTGATCAACGGCAACGAAGTGCAAATTGGCAAGTTCCGCCTGACGTACTACTTCAGTACCGCAGACGCCGCGCCGAACTCCTGAGGCTGTAGGTGGCGAGCATGAACCACAACGCCGGGCGGCGGCTGGTGGACGTACAGTCCGCCGGCAGCCGAACCGGCGCTGCCGTAATTTTCAACATTGGCGAGGTCTTGGCACAATTGACGCCGGACTTTTCCTCGGTGACGGCATCCAAGATACGTTTCTACGAGGAAAAGGGCCTGATCGCCCCGCAGCGCACCCCAGCCGGGTACCGCCAGTTCCGCGATGCCGATGTTGAACGCCTGCGGTTCGTGCTGGCCCTGCAACGGGACCACTACCTGCCCCTGAAGGTGATCCGTGAATACCTGGACGCCATCGATGCCGGCCTGACGCCGTCGAACCTGCCTCCGGGCGTGTCGATCGCCCCGCGCATGGTCTCGAACGACCTTGCCGGGGAACTGAAAGGGCGGGCACGCCGGCTCAGCGCCGAACAACTCCGTGCCGAGTGCGGGGCCAGCGCCGAATTGCTGGAGGCCATGCTCAGCTACGGCCTGGTGGAAATGCGCGGCGGCTACTTTGATGACCATGCCCTGCGCGTTGCCAAGGCCTGCACAGACCTCTCGGCGCATGGACTCGAACCTCGCCACCTGCGTCCGTTCCAGGCCGCAGCGGACCGCGAATTCGGCCTCGTGGAACGCGCGGTGGCACCGCTGTCCTCACGCAAGGACGGTACTGCGGCCGCTCGCGCCGCCGAGGCGGCCCGGGAAATTGCCGAGCTCTGCCTCGGCCTGCACAGCGCCCTTGTCCAGTCTCGGATTTCACAGATGGAAGCGCAGTGATCCAGGTCGAAATCGTGGGAGTGCGCATCGAGATGCCCTCCAACCAGCCCCTGGTGCTCCTAAAGGAACGCCTGGGCGAGCGCCACATCCCCATTTGGATCGGCGCCTCCGAGGCCACCGCCATTGCCTTGGCCGAACAAGGCGTGGTGCCGCCGCGCCCCCTTACCCACGACCTTTTGTGCGGCGTCGTGGTGGCGCTTGGCCACCGCATCGTGCGGGTGAACCTGACCAAGGTCGAAGACGGCGTGTTCTACGCAGAATTGGTCTTCGACGACGGCACCACGGTGGGCTCGCGCGCCTCAGACGCCATCGCCGTGGCGCAGCGGGCCGATTGCTCCATCTGGGCCTCGGAGGGCCTGGTCGAGGAGGCCGGGGTGCTCATTGCCGACCACGACGACTCCGGCGAAGACGGCGAAACGGTCGATGACGACGCCGAGGCCAAGGAGCGCGAAGTTCGCCAGTTCAGGGAGTTCCTGAACGACGTGGAGCCGGAAGACTTCGAGAAATAGTCCCCTCCGGAAGGCTCCTTTGTGGCCCACCTAACGTTAAACCTGAGGCTGAAACTTTCGACACGGACAAAATGTTTTTCAAACGTCTTTGACCTTGGTCCCGCACCGTTCTAACGTCGAAGTAGTCAGTTCCCCATTGCACGCCGTGGCAGGTACGGGCACACTGGAGGTTAGGGCCCCTGAGTCCTCGCTTTTCGTGTTGCCTCCATCCATGGCAGGCAGTACCCGTTCAGGGGACTTTGAACAGGAGGATCCACGTGAGTCCGAAGAGTGACGCCGGCGAGCTCAACGCCGTTGCTGTCCCCAGCGCAGCCATGGCGGCAGGTGCCCAGGGACTGCTGTTCACCGAGGACTTGCCGGTTCTTGACGAGGACGCCGGCTACCGCGGCCCCACTGCCTGCAAGGCGGCCGGGATCACCTACCGCCAGCTGGACTACTGGGCCCGCACCGGCCTGGTGGAACCCGCCGTCCGCGGCGCCGCCGGATCCGGCTCTCAGCGCCTTTACGGATTCCGTGACATCCTCGTGTTGAAGGTCGTCAAGCGACTTTTGGACACGGGAGTGTCCCTCCAGCAAATCCGCCAGGCCGTCGACCACCTGCGTGAGCGCGGCGTGGAGGACCTGGCTCAGATCACTCTCATGAGCGACGGCGCCTCGGTGTACGAATGCACCTCAGCCGACGAGGTCATTGACTTGGTCCAGGGCGGACAGGGCGTCTTTGGCATTGCCGTGGGCCGTGTCTGGCGCGAGGTTGAAGGCAGCCTTGCCGCACTTCCCAGCGAACACGCCGCCGTCCAGACCTATCCCGACGACGAACTCAGCAAGCGCCGCGCCGAGCGGAAAATCTCCTAGCAAAACAAAGGGTCTCGTTCCCCATCCGCTCCCACTGCCCGCAAGTCCCCAGCCCCTCCCGGAGCTCGCAAGCTCGCTCCGGTCCCCTGAGAGCTGTGTGCCCACGTAGCGGGTTCCTCGCCGCCGTGGGCCCAGGCTTTGCCGCGCATGGTCGCGCCTGGCGAGACCTTTGGTGTTCCGCCGGTTCCCAAATCGGTGGTGCAGATCCTGCGAGCCACGATGCCGGCAACCCGCATCAGCTGCACCGCCGAATTTTCAGCCCGCGTCAGCTGCACCGCCGATTTGCCTGACCCGCAGGAGCTGCACCGCCGAAGTCATCCGGGATGTCCGCGCCGGGAGCCGCCGTCGCCCGGGGCCGTGGTCGGCAGTTTCGGGACCTTGTCAGCCGCGGAAGAGGCGGCTTCGTGTGGCGCCCTGGGTCAGCACCGAATCCAGCAGCGTGTCGAACAGGGCTGAGGCGTTCTTGGCCGAATCGCCGGGCCACTGGTGGATGGGATGCGCCGCACCCTGGATCTGCTGCCAGTTGGCCTGCTCGGGGATGGTGGGGGAGAGCAGCAGCTCGCCAAACATGGTCTTCATTTCGCCCAGGCGGTACGTGTGCTCGTTTGAGCCGCTGCGCACCCGGTTCGCCACGATGCCGGCCGGCACCAGTGCGGGGGCAAACTCCGTGCGGAACAGTTCAATGGCGCGCAGCGTGCGCTGCGTGCCGGCCACCGAAAACAAGCCGGGCTCGGCCACGAGCAGCACCCGGCTGCTGGCCGTCCACGCCATGCGGGTCAGCCCGTTCAGGGACGGCGGGCAGTCGATGAGCACCAGCTGGTAGGGGGCTGCGCCGTCGCGGTCGGCGTTGGCCAGGATGGTGGCCAGGCGGCGCAGATCGCGCTTGCCAAGGTCGGGGCGGTCGTAGATGCCGCTGAAAGCCGAGCCCATGGCGACGTCAAGCGTCGGTGGAATGGCGCCGTCGTGCTTGTGCGCGGCCAGCCATCCGCTGGGCACCACATTGGCGCGAAGGTCGGCCTTGCGCGATCCCTTGATCATGCGGCCGATGTCCAACTGCCCGGAGGCGTGGACCCCCAGGCCGGTGGTGGCGTCGGCATGGGGATCCAGATCGATCACCAGGGTGGGGATGCCGGCGGCCAACGCGGCCGATGCCAGGCCAAGCGTGACCGACGTCTTGCCGACGCCGCCCTTGAGGCTGCTGATGCTCACTACTTGCACGGATGAACCATTACCTTTGCGTTGCGTACTCAATCAGGGGCTGTTTGCCAGTGCTGTGCCCGTTGCCGCCGACACATACAATAGCTGTGGAACGTTCGCGACTTGGAGAACCCATTGACTAACACCCCAGACAATTTGACCGGCAGCCAGCACTCAAACACCCTGGTGTCGGCCGCATTTAGTGATCGACACATCGGGGTTGGTGCACAGCCCCACGTTCATCATATGTTGAGCACCCTTGGTTTTGGCTCTTTGGAGGAGCTTTCCGCGGCCGCGCTGCCGGAATCCATCTACACCACGGAGCCGATGAAGCTGCAGGCCGCGGTTTCCGAGGAGGCCATGCTGGCCGAATTGAAGGCCCTTGCGTCCAAGAACACAGTTAATAAGTCCTTCATCGGCCAGGGCTATTACGGCACCCACACACCCGGCGTGATCCAGCGCAACGTCCTGGAAAGCCCGGCCTGGTACACGGCCTACACCCCGTACCAGCCCGAAATCTCCCAGGGCCGCCTTGAGGCACTGCTGAACTTCCAGACGGTTGTCTCCGATCTGGCAGGCATGGTCACCGCGAACGCCTCCATGCTCGATGAAGGCACCGCCGCCGCCGAGGCCATGGCCCTGATGCGCCGCACGAACCGCACCGCCAAGAACGACGCCGTCTTCCTGGTTGACGCCGACGTCTTCCCCCAGACCCTCGCCGTCATCAACACCCGCGCCAAGGCCATGGGCATCCCCGTCCTGGTGCACGACTTCGACGAGGCACTTCCGGCCGTCGAGTACTTTGGGGTGCTGCTGCAGTACCCGGGCGACTCCGGACTGGTCCGTGACATTGCTCCGATCATCGAGGCCGCCCACGCGGCCAAGGCCGTGGTGGGCGTTGCCGCCGACCTGCTGGCCCTGACCCTGCTGGAATCTCCCGGCGCACTGGGCGCCGACCTGGCCGTTGGCACCTCCCAGCGTTTTGGCGTGCCCATGGGCTTTGGCGGACCGCACGCCGGATACATGGCCGTCCGCCAGGGCCTGGAACGTGCGTTGCCCGGCCGCCTGGTGGGCGTGTCCAAGGACGCCGCCGGAAACCAGGCCTACCGCCTGGCGCTGCAGACCCGCGAGCAGCACATCCGCCGCGAAAAGGCCACCTCCAACATCTGTACCGCGCAGGTGCTGCTGGCTGTCATGGCCGGCATGTACGCCGTCTACCACGGCCCGGACGGGCTGCGCAGGATTGCCACCCGAGTGCACTCGATGGCCGCGGTCGTGGCCCAGGCCGCAACGGCCGCCGGCCACTCCGTGGTCCACGCGAACTTCTTTGACACCGTGAAGATCCGGGTTGCCGCAGGCAGCGGCCACTC
>JBAUMA010000030.1:0-5676 GCA_049578485.1 Specibacter sp. | reverse complement strand
GATGAACACCATCAACATCACGGCCATGGCGGAACCAAGGGCCCAGTTTTGGGCCGAGTTGAACTGGTTGGCCACCAGCTGGCCCACCATGTTGCCTTGCGCACCACCCAGCACAGAGGCCGTGATGTAGTCGCCCATCAACGGAATGAACACGAGCAGGCAGCCGGAGATGATGCCCGGGGCGGCCAAGGGGAGTGTGACCTGCCACAGCGTCCGCCACCGGTTGGCGCCCAGGTCCCGGCTGGCCTCCCGCAGGCTGAGACCGGCGCGGTCCAGGGCCACAAAGAGAGGCAGGATCATCAACGGCAGGTAGTTATAGACCACGCCGAGTTGCACGGCGGTGCGGGTGTACAGGATTTCAATGGGCCCGCCGATGACGCCAAGGTTTTGGAGGGCATCGGAAATGAAGCCCTCGGGGGCCAGCATGATCTGCCAGCCCAACGTGCGCACCAGGAAGTTCGTCCAGAACGGCACCAACACCAGGGCGATCATGAGCCCCCGCCACTTGGCGGGCACCTTGACGGCCATCCAGTAGGCGAACGGAACCCCAATGAGCAGGCAGATCAGTGTGCCCAGGCCCGCAATTTGCAGGGTGTTCCAGAACGTGGAAAGGAACGTAGGGTCAAGGGCCTCCGCATATCTGCCAAAGGACAGGGTGGCGTTGGAGTGGGCGGTGAAAAGATCGGGTTTGTAGCCGAAGCTGTACCAGAGCACCAAACCCACGGGAATGATGAAGAAGAAGACCAGGTAGGCCCAGGTGGGGAACGAGAGCGCGGCAACGCCCGCACCGCGTCGTGATACTTTGCTCATGCGCCTGCCTTTGCTTGCATGCGGTTCAGGATTTGGACGCGCCGTTCCTGCCCGTCGTTGAGTACCGCGGCTTGCAGCTTGTCCAGCACGGACTGCGGCGGAAACACGAGGTCGGGAAGTTCCATCTCGGCGGCCAACGCCGCCTCCTTCAGGTCCTTGATCCCCGTGTGGTAGCCAATGTATTCCACCTCTCGCAGGGCCGCTTCCGGGGTCATCATGTGGTTGATGAAGGCGTAGGCGGCATCCGGGTGTTGGGCGCCGGTGGCCAGCGCCCAGTTGTCCATCCACAGGTTGGCCGTGGGCGTGGGGAACACAAACTTCCACCGTTCGGGGTCGTCCGCTGCCAGCATGCCCTGCCTGGCATCGCCGTTGAACGCCTGCATCAATGCAAACGTGCCCTGCGGGATGCCGGAGGTGACCACATTGGAGTTGAACGCGCGGATGCCCTTGGCCAGGGTATTGACGAGGTACTTCTCGGCGGCGTCGAGCGCGGCCGGATCCATCGTGTTCATGTCGATGTTGTGGGCCGCAAGGTAGATGGCTACCACTTCCCAGGAATCCTCGAGCACTGCGGTCTTGCCGCTGGCCACGGTCTCGGCCGCGGTTAGGAAGTCCTGCCAGGAAGTCAGCTCACCCTTGACCACGTTGGTGTCGTAGACGTAGCCGGTGGTGCCCCACGCTTTCGGCACGGAGTACGTATTGCCCTTGTCCCACACTTGGTCCATGTACGTCGGGTCCAGGTTGGCCATGTTCGGCAGTTTGCCGTGGTCAAGCTCTTGCAGGAGCCCGTTGGCGGCCATCTGCGGGATGTACAAACCGGTGGGCACCACAATGTCGTAGCCGCTGGTACCCCGGGTCGCGGCAAGTTTGGCGATCAGTTCCTCATTGGAGCTGAAGCTGTCCAGCTGCACGCGCACGCCCGTTTCATCCCGGAAGTCGGAGATGTTGTCAGGATCCTCGTAGTCGCCCCAGGAATACACGTTCAGCTGGCGCCCCAGTTCGCCGTTGGGCAGCGCCGAGGCAGCAAAACCCTTCGCCCGCCCGCAGCCGCTCAGGGCCAGGGAGGCGCCGACGACGGCGAACCCGCCCAGGAGCGCACGCCGTGTGATCTTGGGGACGGCGGCGGCAGGCGCCAGCACCTTCATGGGTGGAGAGTTCCTCATCTCACGCTCCCGTGCTGGGGTGCGGATTCGGGAACACCTGGACATGCTCCGGCGTCCAACTGCACCACACCGTGCTGCCCGCGGAGTGCAGCACGCCGTGCTGAGGTGGCACGCGGGCCAGCAATTCGTGACCGGTGCCTGTGGTGACTTGGTATTGGATCACGTCACCCAGGAAGGAGACGGCGCCAATTGTGGCGCTGACCACATTGGTCTCGGCGGACGGGCGTTCGCCATGCACCGCGATGGATTCCGCGCGGATGGCAGCCAATACATTGGCGCCGGCCGTGCCCTCGAATGGCGCAGAGGTGACCAGTTCGCCGTCGGAGGAGCTGAGCCGGCCGCCTTGGGTGACGGTGGCGGCGATGAAGTTCTGCTTGCCGATGAACCCAGCCACGAACGACGTGGCGGGCTTGGTGTAGATCTCCTCCGCTGTACCCACCTGCTGTACCCGGCCGTCGAGCATGACTACGATCCGGTCGCTCATGGACAGTGCCTCCGACTGGTCGTGCGTGACAAAAATGAACGTGATGCCCAGCCGGCGCTGGAGCAGTTTGAGCTCCAATTGCATCTCCTCGCGGAGTTTCCTGTCCAGGGCGGACATGGGCTCATCGAGCAGGAGCACCTTGGGCCGGTTCACGATGGCCCGGGCCAGGGCAACGCGTTGCTGCTGGCCGCCGGAGAGCAGTTTAGGGTTTCGGTCGGCAAACTTTGACATCTGCACCAGCCCCAGCGCCTCCGAAACCCGGGCGGCCACCTCCGCCTTGGGCGTGCGCTTTTGCCGCAACCCGTATGCCACGTTCTCGGCAACGCTCATGTGTGGGAACAGCGCATACGCCTGGAAAACGGTGTTGATGGGGCGCTTGTGCGGCGGCACGCCCACCACGGAGGAGCCGGCCAACAGGATTTCACCCTCGTCGGGTTCCTCGAAGCCGGCGATCATGCGCAACAAGGTTGTCTTGCCACAGCCCGAGGGGCCCAGCAGGGACAGGAACTCGCCGGAGCGGACGTCAAGGTCCACGCCTGCCACGGCCGTGGCCGCACCGTATTTCTTCACCACACCGCGCACCTGGACCGACCCCGACTCGGGACTGGTGGTGCGCGCGGGGGCGCTGAGCGTCGAATTTTGCGTCACAGTAGCATCCTTCTGAATGAGGTTAGGAGTCGAAGCCGAGGCCGACTGCGTCGAGGGTTTTCAGCAACAGGTTTCGTTTGCCGCCATTGTGGTCGGCCTGGTTCAGCGACCAGCGCGTGGCCTGGATCCCGACGGAGGCGAAGGGCTCAGGCGGGAACGGCAGCGGCTTGGAGCGCACCATTTTCAGGCGGGTCCGCTCGGTGTCCCGCCCGGCCAGCTGGTCGAGCATCACCTTTGCGGCAAAGTGGGTGGCAGCCACCCCCAGTCCGGTGAACCCGGTGGCATAGCTGACCCGTCCGCCGTGGGCCGTGCCAAAGAACGCACAAAAGCGGGTCGAGGTGTCGATCGCCCCGGCCCAGCGGTGCGAGAACTTCACGCCCTCCAACTGCGGGAACGTGGTGAAGAAGTGGCTGGCCAGCTTCCGGAAAGTTGCCGAATTCTCCTCGAACTCGCTCTTGACCTCGCGACCAAAGTGGTACAGCGCGTCGTAGCCGCCCCACAGGATGCGGTTGTCGGCGCTGAGGCGGTAGTAGTGGAACTGGTTCGCCACATCGGAGAGCCCCTGCCGGTTGCTCCAGCCAATCGCCGCAAGCTGTTCGTCCGTCAGCGGCTCCGTCATGAGCACGTAGTCATAGACAGGCACCGTGAACAGCCGGTTGCGCTTGAGCAGCGACGGGAAGACGTTAGTTGCCAGGGCAACCCTGCCGGCATTGACCCGCCCCTTGTCGGTATGGACGACGACGTCCCCGCCTCCCGCTGTTGGTGCCAGTGAGGTGGCTCCCGAGTTTTCAAAGATCTCCACTCCAAGTTCGCGGCAGACGCGGGCCAGTTCCCGGGCCAGCTTGGCCGGATGAACCAGTGCGGTCTCGCCCTTGGACCAGAGGCCCGCCAGATACGTGGGGGAGTGCAGCTCAGCGCGGATTTGCTCCTGGTCAAGGAACACGGCGTCCTCGCCGTCGGCGGACGCCGCCAACTCGGCCACCTGGTAGGGCTCCACGGCCACGGCGATGGAGCCGTTGCGCTCAAACTCGCAGTCCAGGCCCAGATCCTGCACGGCCTTTTCTATTTCGTCCAGGTTTTGCAGTCCAAGTTCATTGAGGCGATCAATTTCCTCCGGGAAGCGGCTTTCACCATTCTCGTGGCCGTGGGTCAGGCTCGCCTCGACGAAGCCGCCGTTGCGCCCCGATGCGGCCCAGCCCACCGTGTGGGATTCGAGCACCACCACCCGGCGGTCAGGATCTTCCTGCTTGGCCAGCAGGGCCGTCCACAGTCCGCAGTAGCCGGCGCCCACCACCACCAGATCGGCGGCGTGTTCACCGGCCAGGGGCTGGCCGAGCTCCTGGGGGCCGACGTCGTCAATCCAAAAAGACACGGGCTTGGAGCCGGCCAGAGCCGCATCGATGACGGACGCGGCCGGGACATTGCGTTCAAAAACTGTTGAGGCCATGGGGTTAGAGCAACTCCTGTGCTTTGGTCAGTGAAATGCGAAGGATGCGTTCAATCTCGTCAAACTCGGGCTGGCCGATGATCAACGGGGGCGACAGCTGGATGACGGGGTCTCCCCGGTCATCGGCGCGGCAATACAGGCCGTTGGCAAACAGTTCGTGGGACAGGAACCCCTTCAGCACGCGCTGGCATTCCTCCTCGGAGAACGTCTCCTTCGTGGCTTTGTCCTTGACGAGTTCGATCCCGTAGAAGAAGCCCGCACCACGCACATCGCCGACGATCGGCAGGTCCAGCAGCTTTTCCAGGGTGGTCCGGAAGGCCGCCTCGTTGGCCCGGACGTGGCCGTTGATGTCCTCCCGCTCGAAGATGTCAAGGTTGGCCAGGGCGACGGCGGCCGAGACGGGGTGCCCGCCAAACGTGTAGCCGTGGCCAAAGACGTTGCTGCCGTCGGCGAACGGTGCGTAGAGCTTGTCGGAGGCGATCAAGGCACCCATGGGGGAGTAGCCGCTGGTCAGGCCCTTGGCGCAGGTGATCATGTCCGGAACGTAGCCGTAGCGTTCGGCGCCAAAGTAGCTCCCGAGCCGGCCAAAGGCACAGATCACCTCGTCGCTGACCAGCAGGACGTCGTACTCGTCGCAAATTTCGCGGACCCGCTGAAAGTACCCCGGGGGCGGAGGGAAGCAGCCGCCGGCGTTTTGCACCGGCTCCAGGAAGACGGCGGCCACGGTGTCGGGGCCTTCCTCCAGGATGACGCGTTCGATCTGGTTGGCCGCCCACCGGCCAAAGGCTTCTGGATCGTCACCGTGAATTTCGGCCCGGTAGATGTTGGTGTTGGGGGCCCGGAAGGTGGAGGGCACAAGCGGCTCAAAGTCCACTTTCAGCTCGGGAATGCCGGTGATGGACAGCGCCCCGTGCGTGGTGCCGTGATAGGCGGTGGTGCGGGAGATGGCCTTGTGCTTGCCGGGCTTTCCCATGATCTTGAAATACTGCTTGGCCAATTTCCAGGCTGATTCAACGGCCTCGCTGCCGCTGTTGGTGAAGAACACGCGGTTCAGGTCGCCGGGGGCCAGTGCGGCCAGGCGGCCGGCCAGTTCGGCGGCGGGCTCGTTGGCGTAGGACCACAGC
>JBAUMA010000029.1:0-7109 GCA_049578485.1 Specibacter sp. | reverse complement strand
CCCGCCTGAACGTGTGGACTTCCCTGCTGGTGTTCCTGTGCTCGCTGATCCTGTTCCTGATCCTCACGTTCGTCCGCCGCAGTTCAGTCACGGATTCGGTGTTCCTGGCCGGGCGCGAACCCGCGCTGGTCGGGGCACCGGAGACCTCGGCCGGGGAATCGGATGCCCCGTCTGCCACTGGCGATTCCACCGCGGACGACGACGGCGACACCCGGGTGCCGCCGTCGGACGGTGCGGCGAAAGCGGCCGGCTCCAAGGCCCCCGAAACGGAGTCGGCTGATCCCGTCACATCCGAGGCCACGAAGAAGTCCGAGCCCTAGGGATTCCGAACCCACGTCCAACAACACAAGCCGGTCCCGCCGGCTGTTCATAAAAGGCGATTCCCGCATGATGGGAGTCGCCTTTTGTGCATCCTTGGCGTCCTCTACACAGCTCCGCCACCCTCACGGAATCCTTGTCCGAGCATCCCTTTTTCAGTTTTCATTACTGATCGTGCATATTGGTTCATCTAGCAAGATCAATGTATTCACCACCGGTCACCCCCTTATATAGTGAAAACCGCCGCGCAAAGGCGTCATGGAGCATGTGCATGACCAATTGTGCACTTGCACTACGGGATGATCTCCCGGAGTCATTTGCCACAAACGCGAAAGGGCTGACGGGGAACATGGACCGGCGGCACGCGGCAGCGATACATCAAAGGCTTCGGGCATCCCGCCCCGGAACCCAAGGGCCAGCGTCGTCCCCGTCCACGCTCGACCAGGGGAAGGACTTCACCGTCATGACTCGATCTTCACAGCCACCCACCACCGCCGGCGATGTCGCAGGCGCTGCCAGGGCAGAGGTGGTTTCGCCCTTCGCACGCTTCGCGGCCATGCCCGAACAAGCGGGGCTGTACCGCCCGGACGCCGAAAAGGACGCCTGTGGCCTGGCCATTGTGGCGACCCTGCGCGGCACCCCCGGCCACGACATTGTCCAGCAGGCCCTCATCGCCCTGCGCAACCTTGAGCACCGCGGCGCCGTGGGCGCCGACGAGGGCACGGGCGACGGCGCCGGGATCCTGACCCAGATCCCCGACGAATTCTTCCGTTCGGTGACGGGCTTCGAGCTGCCCGCCGAAGGCTCCTACGCCGTCGGAACCGCCTTCCTGCCCACCGAGCCGAAGGAACTGGCTGCCACGAAGGCGGACCTGGAATCCCTGGCCGACCGCGAAGGCCTGAAAGTCCTGGGCTGGCGCGAGGTCCCCGTTGTTGCCGAACTGGTCGGTGCCAGCGCACGGGCCTGCATGCCGCACTTCAGCCAGCTGTTCGTGGCCATCGACGGCCCCGCCCAGGAACTCTCCGCGAGCGTTGCCAACGCCCTGGACGCCAAGGCCTTCCGCCTGCGCAAGCGCGCCCAGCACAAGTTCGGCGTGTACTTCCCGTCCTTGTCGTCCAAGACCATTGTGTACAAGGGTATGCTCACCACGGCCCAGGTGGAGCCGTTCTACCCGGACCTCTCCGACGCGCGCTTCAAGACGCGCCTGGCCATCGTGCACTCACGCTTTTCAACCAACACGTTCCCGTCCTGGCCGCTGGCCCAGCCGTTCCGCGCCATCGCCCACAACGGTGAGATCAATACCGTCAAGGGCAACCGCAACTGGATGCGCGCCCGCCAGTCCACCCTGTCGCATTCCCTGCTGGGCGATGCACCGGAAGAACTGTTCCCCATCTGCACCCCCGGCGCCTCCGATTCGGCGTCCTTCGACGAGGTGGCCGAGCTCCTGTGGCTCTCCGGGCGCCCCATCACCGAAGCCATCATGATGATGATCCCGGAAGCCTGGGAAAACCACACCACCATGGATCCGGACCGCAAGGCGTTCTACGAGTACCACTCCCTCATGATGGAGCCTTGGGACGGCCCCGCCGCGGTGTCCTTCACGGACGGCAGCCAAGTGGGCGCCACCCTGGACCGCAACGGCCTGCGCCCGTGCCGCTACTGGGTAACCGACGACGGCCTGGTCGTCTTTGCCTCCGAGGTCGGCGTCCTGGAGATCGCCCCGGAGAAGATTGTGGAGAAGGGCCGCGTGGCCCCCGGCAAGATGTTCGTTGTGGACACCGAGAACGGCCGGCTCATCCGCGACGAGGAGGTCAAGGCACAGCTGGCCGCGGCCAATCCCTGGGCCGAATGGGTCAAGGAAAACACCATCCGCCTGGCCGATCTGCCCGAACGCGAACACGTGGTCCACACGAGCGCGTCCGTGGTGCACCGCCAGCGCACCTTCGGCTACACCACCGAGGAACTGAAGATCCTGCTCGGCCCCATGGCACAAACCGGCGGCGAACCCCTGGGCGCCATGGGCACCGACACCCCCGTGGCGGTGCTGTCCAAGCGCCCACGGCTGCTCTTCGACTACTTTGTGCAGTCATTTGCGCAGGTCACCAACCCGCCGCTTGATGCCATCCGCGAAGAACTTGTCACCTCGCTGAACACGACGATCGGCCCGCAGGGAAACCTGCTCTCGCGCGCCAAGGTCAAGATGCCCCAGGTGGCCCTGACGTTCCCGGTCATCAACAACGACGAGCTGGCGAAGGTCGCCAACATCGAAAGCCCGTTCCTGGCCGACGGTACCGGCGGCGAGCACCTGGCCATGAAAGTGCGTGGCTTGTACAAGTTCGACGGCGGTGCGGCGGCCCTGCGCTCGCGCCTCACCGAAATCTGTGAGCAGGTTTCCGGGGCCATCAACCGCGGCGTGCAGTATGTGGTGCTTTCGGACCGTGACTCCTCGGCCACGTGGGCGCCCATTCCATCGCTGCTGTTGCTCAGCGCCGTCCACCACCACCTGCTGCGCAGTGCCAACCGGACTAAGATCTCCCTGGTGGTGGAGGCCGGCGACGTCCGCGAGGTCCACCACGTGGCCGTGCTGATCGGCTTCGGTGCCGCCGCCGTGAACCCTTACCTGGCCATGGAATCCGTGGAGGAGCTGATCCGCAACGGCGACGTCTCCGGCGTCACCCCCGAGCAGGGCGTGGCCAACCTCATCAAGGGCCTGGGCAAGGGCGTCCTGAAGATCATGTCCAAGATGGGCATCTCCACTGTGGCCTCCTACTGCGGCGCCCAGACCTTCGAGGCTCTGGGCCTGTCCCAAAAGCTCGTCAACGAATACTTCACCGGCACCGTCTCCCAGCTGGGTGGCGTGGGGCTGGACGTCATAGCCAAGGAAGTGGCCGCACGGCACACGCTCGCCTACCCGGTGGACGGCGTCGAGCTCCCGCACCGCCCCCTGCAGGGCGGCGGCGAATACCAGTGGCGCCGCGACGGTGAGCCGCACCTGTTCAACCCGGACACCGTGTTCCGCCTGCAGCACGCCACTCGCGAACGCCGCTACGACATTTTCAAGAAGTACACCCAGGGCATTGACGAGCAGTCGGAAAACCTGATGACGTTCCGCGGGCTGTTGTCCTTCAAGGGCGGCGTGCGCCCGCCCGTGCCGCTGGCGGAAGTCGAAGCCGTCAGCTCCATCGTCAAGCGCTTCTCCACCGGCGCCATGAGCTACGGCTCCATCTCCCAGGAAGCGCACGAGACCCTCGCGATCGCCATGAACCGCCTGGGTGCCAAGTCCAACACGGGCGAGGGCGGCGAGGACGTGGACCGGCTGCTGGACCCCGAGCGCCGTTCCGCCATCAAGCAGGTGGCCTCCGGCCGCTTCGGCGTGACGAGCCTGTACCTGACGAACGCCCAGGACATCCAAATCAAGATGGCCCAGGGCGCCAAGCCGGGCGAGGGCGGCCAGCTCATGGCCAAGAAGGTGTACCCGTGGATCGCCGAGACCCGGCACTCCACACCCGGCGTCGGGCTGATTTCCCCGCCGCCGCACCACGACATTTACTCGATCGAGGACCTGGCCCAGCTCATCTACGACTGCAAGCGCGCCAACCCCACGGCCCGCGTGCACGTCAAGCTCGTCTCCGAAATGGGGATTGGCACGGTGGCGGCCGGCGTGACCAAGGCCAAGGCCGACGTCGTACTGGTTTCCGGCCACGACGGCGGCACCGGCGCCAGCCCGCTGAACTCGCTCAAGCATGCCGGCATGCCGTGGGAGCTGGGGCTCGCCGAGGCCCAGCAGACCCTGCGCCTGAACGGCCTGCGCGACCGTGTGGTGGTGCAGGTGGACGGGCAGCTCAAGACCGGCCGCGACGTGGTGGTTGCCGCGTTGCTGGGTGCCGAGGAATATGGTTTCGCCACGGCGCCGCTGGTGGTTTCCGGATGCGTCATGATGCGTGTCTGCCACCTGGACACCTGCCCCGTTGGCGTGGCCACGCAAAACCCGGAGCTGCGCAAGCGTTTCAGCGGCAAGCCCGAATTTGTGGTGAACTTCTTCGAGTTCCTGGCCGAGGAAGTGCGCGAGATCCTCGCCGAGCTGGGTTTCCGGTCCCTCGAGGAGGCCATCGGCCAGGTGGGCGTGCTGGATGCCGGCAAGGCGGTCAACCACTGGAAGACCGACGGCCTGGACCTGAGCCCCATCCTGTCCGACGCCGGCGTGCCCGCCGGGATGCCGGTGCGCAACACCACCACGCAGAACCATGAGCTGGACAAGCACTTTGACCAGCAGCTGATCACCATGAGCGCCGAGGCACTCAGCGACCGCGCACCCGTGCGGATCAGCGTCCCGGTGGTCAACACCGACCGTTCCGTGGGCACGCTGCTCGGCTACAACGTCACCAAGACGTTTGGCATCGACGTGCTGGGGACGGACACGATTGATGTCACGCTGACGGGACAGGCGGGTCAGTCGCTGGGCGCATTCCTGCCGGCCGGCATCACCCTGCGCCTATTCGGGGACGCCAACGACTACGTGGGCAAGGGCCTTTCCGGCGGGCGCATCACCGTGCAGCCGGACCGGGCCAACACCTTCACGGCCGAGGACAACGTCATTGCCGGCAACGTGATCGGCTACGGCGCCACGAGCGGTGAAATGTTCCTGCGCGGCCAGGTGGGCGAACGCTTCCTGGTGCGCAACTCTGGCGCCACGGCCGTCGTGGAAGGCATCGGCGACCACGGCTGCGAGTACATGACCGGCGGCCGGGCACTGATCCTGGGATCCGTGGGCCGCAACTTTGGGGCCGGGATGTCCGGCGGGACGGCGTTCGTGCTGGACCTGCCCGTCAGCAACGTCAACAAGGGCGCGCTGGACTCGGGGGAGCTGTCCCTGCTGGCGCTCGACGCCGAGGACGCGGACATTGTCCACGCACTCCTGCTCAAGCACCACGAAGAGACGGGCTCGGAGGTCGCCGCCGCTTTGCTGGCGGACTTCCCTGCCACGCTGGCACGCCTGACGAAGGTGCTCCCGCGCGACTATGCAGCAGTTTTGGAAACCCGCTTGGCAGCAGCCGAGCTGGGCGAGGACCCGGACGGCGACACCGTCTGGCAGAAAATCTTGGAGGTTACCGGTGGCTGATCCCCGCGGTTTTTTGACCACACGTGAACGCATCACCCAGGCACGGCGCCCCGTCCCGGTCCGCATCATGGACTGGAAGGAAGTGTACGAGGCCCAGGAAAAGGGTGTGCTGAAGTCCCAGGCCGGGCGCTGCATGGATTGCGGTGTGCCGTTCTGCCACCAGGGCTGTCCGCTGGGCAACCTGATCCCCGAGTGGAACGACCTCACCTGGCGCGACAAGGGCCAGGAGGCCATCGAGCGCCTCCACGCCACGAACAACTTCCCGGAGTTCACGGGCCGGTTGTGCCCGGCACCTTGCGAGTCGGCGTGCGTGCTGGGCATCAACCAGCCCGCTGTGACCATCAAGCAGGTCGAGGTGTCCATCATCGACGAGGCGTTCGAGGCCGACTGGGTCCAGCCCCTGCCGCCGGCCCGGTTGACCGGCAAGACCGTCGCCGTCGTCGGCTCCGGGCCTGCCGGGCTGGCCGTGGCGCAGCAGCTGACCCGCACCGGGCACACCGTTGCCGTATACGAGCGTGACGACCGGATTGGCGGGCTGCTGCGCTACGGCATCCCGGACTTCAAGTTGGAGAAGGAAAAGCTTGACCGGCGCCTGGAGCAGATGACGGCCGAGGGCACCCGCTTCCGCACCGGCGTCGAGGTGGGCAAGGACATTGGCTGGGAGGAACTGCGGCGCCGTTACGACGCCGTCGTTGTCACCACGGGCGCAACGGTGCCCCGGGACCTGCCCATCCCGGGCCGCGCCCTGACCGGCGTGCACTTCGCCATGGAATACCTGGTCCAGGCCAACAAGGTGGTCGCTGGGGACACGGTGGAAGGGCAGATCGACGCCAAGGGCAAGCATGTGGTGATCCTAGGCGGCGGCGATACAGGTGCCGACTGCCTGGGCACCGCACACCGCCAGCAGGCGGCTTCGGTCACCACCTTGGCCATTGGCAAGCAGCCGCCGTTGGAGCGGACCGCCGGCCAGCCGTGGCCCACCTTCCCCAACTTGTTTGAAGTGGCCAGCGCCCATGAGGAAGGCGGGGAGCGCAGCTACCTGGCCTCCACCGTGGAGTTCCTGGGCGAAAATGGCGTGTTGACGGGCCTGAAGATTGCCGAGACCGAATACCTTGACGGGCGGCGCGTGCCCAAGGAAGGCACCGAACGGATCATTCCGGCGGATTTGGTGTTCCTTTCCCTCGGCTTCACGGGCCCGGAGACGGCGGAGCTGACCCACCAGCTGCCCGTCACCCTCGACGCGCGTTCCAATGTGAGCCGCGACGGCTATTACATGACGAGCCGGCCCGGGGTGTTTGCCGCAGGCGATGCCGGGCGGGGGCAGTCGTTGATTGTCTGGGCCATTGCCGAAGGCCGTGCCTGCGCGGCGGCGGTGGACAAGTTCTTGATGGGGGAGACGTTCCTGGATGCCCCCGTCTCACCCAGTGACTCGGCTATGAGTGTGTTGTAGCAACCCACTAAGCTGGAACCCGGGACAAAGATTTTAACTGTCAAACCACACCACTAGGTAGGTAAATTGAGACGCGCAAAAATTGTGGCCACTTTTGGGCCCGCGATTGCAAGCTATGAGAACACCCTTGCCGTGTTGGATGCAGGTGTCAACGTAGCCCGCATGAACATGAGCCACGGCGACTACACCGTCCACCAGAACACCTTTGACAATGTGCGCAAG
>JBAUMA010000028.1:0-5705 GCA_049578485.1 Specibacter sp. | reverse complement strand
TGTCAGCCGACGTGGTGGAGCCAGCGCACCGGCGCACCGGCAGCTGCGTGCCGGAAGGGTTCGAGTTCCTCATCCCAGGCCTCCCCCAGTGCAAGGGAGAGCTCCTGGTAGACGGCTGAGGGTTCGCCCTTGCCGGCCTCGTAGGCGTAGCGGATGCGATCCTCGGAGACCATGATGTTCCCGTGGACGTCGGTGACTGCGTGGAAGATGCCGAGCTCGGGTGTGTGTGACCACCTGGATCCGTCTACGCCGGGGCTGGGTTCCTCGGTGACCTCGTAGCGGAGGTTGGCCCACCCCCGCAGTGCCGACGCCAGGCGGGCGCCGGTGCCGGCCGGGCCGGTCCAAACATATTCGGTGCGCAGCACATTGGGCGCCGCGGGCTGTGCAGTCCACTGCAAGTCCGTGCGCTGGTCCATCACCCCTGCGATGGATGATTCAATATGTGGGCACATGACAGCCGGGGCTGAGTGCACAAACAAGACACCGCGCGTCGATATGACGTTCATTCCATCCTCCATTGCAGTAGGTGCGTCTTCCCCAACGACCTAAAACGGATGAAACTTGCGTTGCGCGGAGCTGGTGTGAACTGTCCCGGATTGCCTGCCTAATTGTCGAACAGATCAACCAAACGCCGTTGAATTATCGTAGCGGCGTGTTGGCTCCCTCTCATTGTGCCGTAGCTTCGCCATTTGCGCCACCGGACGTCACATACGCGTCCGGGGCATCGCCTCAGGCCCGGGGATGGGCTTGTTTGTAGCCTTCCCGCAGCCGATCGACCGAGACGTGGGTGTACAGCTGGGTGGTGGCCAGCGAACTGTGGCCAAGGATCTCCTGCACGGCACGCAGGTCAGCACCACCGTCCAGCAGATGGGTGGCGGCGGAGTGCCGCAGCGTGTGCGGCCCCCTTGCCGAGGTATCACCCAGCTCGCCAAAGACGTGCCCGACGACGGCGCGCACGGTCCGCGGATCAATCCTGCCCCCGCGCTTGCCAAGGAACAGGGCCGGGCCGCTGTGCGCTGCGGCAAGTGCCGGCCGTCCGATTCGCAGCCAGGTGTCGAGGGCCTCTGCGGCCGGAACCCCGTAGGGAACCACCCGCTCCTTGTTGCCCTTGCCGAGCACCGTCAGGGTCCGTCGCTCAGGGTTCAGCTCGTCAATGTCGATGCCAACCAGTTCGCCCACCCGGACGCCCGTTGCATAGAGGAGTTCAACAATGGCCCGGTCGCGCACCGCGGCGGGATCGCCGTCAGAGGCCGCCTGCGACAGCGATTCCATCAGGCGCTGGATTTGCTGCTGCTGCAGGACAGCGGGCAAGGTTTGGCTGCGTTTAGGGGCCTTGAGCCGCAGTGCCGGATCGACGTCCAACAATTCTTCCCGCAGCGCCCAAGCAGTGAAGCTGCGGGCCGTGGCTGCCCGACGAGCGAGTGTGGACCGTGAGAGCCCTGCGGCGCTCTGCTCCCCCAGCCAGCGGCGCAGCGTGCCCAGGTCGAGCCCTTCAACGGTGGCGATGCCCTCCGTGAGGGCGTGGATCAGCAGGGCATCAACATCGCCCCGGTAAGCGCGCACCGTATGGGCGGACCGTCCGCGTTCGGCCGTGAGGTAGCGTTCAAAACCATCCGCGGCTTGAGCCAGGGCGGCGGGCAGCCGTTTTCGTTCTTCATGGTCCACACCCCCACTGTGCGCTGTTCGCGCCGCCCGGGCAAGTTGACCGGCCGATCCCGGACGCATCAGTCGAAGGCGCTGCGAAAGGCAGCCTCCATGTCTGCGGTGAACGGCACCAGGTACACCAATTCCGGCAGCGCAGTGCCGGCAGTGGCGTGCGCCGCCGCGAAACCGTCGACGGCGGCCCGGGCGACGTCCTCGGGTGACCAGCCATAAACCCCGCCGCCAATGGCGGGAAAGGCCACCGAGCGGGCACCCAACCCGCCCGCAACTTCCGTGGCCAGCTGAAAGCAACTGCTCAGCAGTGCCCGGTCGGTCTGTCCGGCGTGCTTGTTGGGTCCGACCGTGTGTATGATCCAGCGCGCTGCCAGGTTCCCGGCACCCGTGGCCACCGCGTGACCCACCGGAAGCCCGTCGGGGAACTGCGTGCGGCGCAGCTCCCGGCACTCTGCCAGCAGTGCCGGGCCGGCGGCACGGTGGATGGCCCCGTCGACGCCCCCGCCCCCAAGGAGGGAGGAATTTGCCGCATTGACCACGGCCTCGACCTCCAGCGTGGTGATGTCGGCGCGCACAACAACGATCTTCATGCCGCCCACACTAGCAAGCCGTTGTCTGCGGGCTGGGGCTGCGCCGCCATCCGTTGTTCAGCCTTTGCGCCAGGCCCAAGAGCTCCAGCCTGCCAAGGCCGGCCAGGACGGTGGCCGCACCCAGCCCCGCCACCACTTGGAGTTTGTCCACGGAGGTTGCCGAATGCAGCGGAAGGGCATCAAGCAGCAGGAGGTCTTCCACTCCCAAACCGTCGTGAAGGGCTCGCGGCCCCTCCTGCTCCACGGCCAGGTTCACCCCTGACACTCCTGCCAGTTCGGCGATGTCGGCGGCGTCGGTCACACAGACGGCGGCACCTTCGCGAAGCAGGCGGTGGCAGCCTGCCGAATTGGCGGAGTACACGGAGCCCGGCACGGCCCCCACACTTCGGCTGAGCCCCTCCGCATGGTGAGCGGTATTAAGTGCCCCGGACCGCCATCTGGCCTCCACCACCACCGTCACCTCGCAGAGGGCGGCGATGAGCCTGTTGCGTTGCAGGAAGCGATAGCGGGTGGGATTGGTCCCGGGCGGCACCTCGGCCACCACGGTCCCTTGATCGGCGATGGCGTGCAGGAGGTCGTCGTTGCCCGAGGGGTAGAACCTGTCCACTCCCCCTGCCATGATGGCCAGCGTTGGCGGCTGCGCCACCACGGCGCCCGATGTTCGGGTGGGCCAGGGCTCCGCCTGCCGGGCTGCTCCAAGCGCCCCGCGGTGCGCGTGGGCGTCGATCCCGTAGGCACCTCCGCTGACCACCGTGAATCCGCGCTGCACCAGCGCCCCGGCAATCTCCGCGGTGACATTGGCACCATAACTGGTGCTGTCACGCGAACCCACGACGGCGATGCACCGGTTTTGCTCGGGGATGCGCCGCACCCGCCCGCGCATCCACAAGGCCATGGGTGCCGCGAGTTGCAGGTCAGCCAGGGCCGTGGGCCACTGCGGGTCTTCGGGAATCAGCAGGCCTCCGCCAAACCTCGCCACAGTCGCCAGGTCACGTTCGGGCGCCAGATCCGCCAGCCGGGGCCGCCACCGGCCTAGCGCCTCGGCCAGCCCGGCCCACCTTCCCGTGCCGTGCTCAGCCAGAATGGCCGTCATTTCCTGTTCAAGCACTGCACTGGAGGCCGCCCCGCTGCGGACGAAAGCCAAGGCGTCCTCCGGCCCCGCCGCCGCGATCAAGGCCATGCCGGGGAGGTCTGAGGGCTCCATAAGCCGCGTCAATGCTGCCCGGGCCAGCCTGACTCCGTCGAGCCCCGGCGTCGATGAAGCAGGGGTTTCATTCATGGTTCTTCTCCTCGTTGTCGAAGTGTCAGTGCCAGCCCTACGTCGTCGGGGCCGGGCCGGTCCCGGCCGTGGAGGTCCGCGACCGTCCATGCAAGCCGCAGCACCCTGTCATAGCCGCGGGCGGACAGTGTCCCGGCACCCATGGCCCGGTCGAGAAACGCGGTGTCGTTGGGCGGCAGGCGAAGGGGCCCACGAAGGATTCCGCCCGTTAAATCGGCGTTGTGAACCACGCCGAAGGAACGCAGCCGCTCCCGCGCCACGTCACGTGCCAGCTGGACCCTGGCAGCGACTTCCGCAGACGATTCGCGTGGCCCGTCATCGGAAAGCTGGGCCAGCTGGACCCGGTTGACCTGGATTTGGATGTCCACCCGGTCCAGCAGCGGCCCCGACAGCTTGCCAAAGTAGCGGCGCCGCGCCATGGGCGTGCATTCGCAGCCGATTCCCTTCCCCGTGGCTTTCCCGCATGGACACGGATTGGCTGCCATGACCAGCTGGAACCGGGCCGGATACGCCGACGTCCCTGCCGACCTGTGCAGCACCAGTTCCCCGCTCTCCAATGGCTGGCGCAGGGCGTCAAGGACGCGGCGGTCGAATTCCGGGGCCTCGTCCAGGAACAAGATGCCCTTATGGGCCCGGGATGCCGCCCCGGGCCGGGGAATGCCGCTGCCGCCGCCAATGATTGAGGCCGTGCTGGCGGAATGGTGCGGACGTTCGTAGGGCGGGCGCCGCACCAGTGCCGTGATGCCCGCCTGGGCGTTGTCCAGGGAATGGATGGCCGTCACTTCCAGGGCCTCGGCGTCGTCAAGTTCCGGCAACAGCCCGGGCAGGCGCTCGGCCAACATGGTCTTTCCCGAACCCGGCGGGCCCACCATCATCAGGTGATGGCCACCTGCAGCCGCAATCTCCAGGGCCAGCCTGGCTTCGGTCTGCCCCGCCACCTCGGACAAGTCGGCCAACTGCACTCCTTCGCCGGCATCGACGCCCTGGCGCGCACCGGCGTTGGGGGCGGCATCCATTTCGGCATGGACCAGATTGGCCGGGTCGGCGTTGAAACCAAGGGCCACCTGCGCCAAGGAGGCATATCCACGCACCTTGGCCCCTGCCACCAGCTCGGCCTCGGCCACGTTTGCCTCGGCCACCACAAACTCGCCATACCCGGCAGCGGTGGCTGCAAGCACGGCGGGCAGCATGCCCCGCACGGGGCGCAGCCGTCCGTCCAGGCCCAATTCGGCGATAAAGACCGTGCCGCCGGTGCCGCGCACGTCCCCTGCAGCGTCCAGGGCAGCCATGACGATGGCCAGGTCAAAGCTGGAACCCTTCTTGGGCAGTGAGGCCGGCACCAGGTTCACCGTAATTTTTCGACGGCTCAAAGGTATGCCGGAGTTTTGCGCCGCCGAACGGATCCGCTCCCGGGCCTCGTTCAGCGAAGCATCAGGCAACCCCAGGAGCACAAAGGCCGGCAGGGTTTGGCCGATGTCCGCCTCCACCTCTATGACGTGGCCGTTGAGTCCCACCAACGCCACTGCCATGGCCCGTCCCATACCCATCTACGCCACACCCTTGAGGTGGTCGATGCTCGGGGCCGACCGCCCGTCCATGATGATCCCCACGGCGTCCACACGCAACGAACCCATCACGTGCCGGTGTTCACGGGCCCAGAGCACGGCCAGGGTTCGCAGGCGCTGCAGCTTGGCGGCCGTCACGGCCTCCAGCGGATCCCCATACCGCCGCGAACGCCGGGTCTTGACCTCCACGATCACCAGTTCCGCGCCGTCCAGGGCCACAAGGTCTATCTCACCGGCCGGGCACCGCCAATTGCTGTCGATGACCCGGATCCCCAGATCCTCCAAATAGTCCGCAGCCACCCGTTCACCCGACTGGCCCAACGCATCCTTTGCTCTCATTGCAACCTCCACTACCCAGACTGGCGGAGATTCTCACCCGGCGGCAGGGCCATGCGCCCAAGTGTGGACAGCGTCCGCCCGTGGCAGTGCTGTGGAGGAGCCTTGGAACCCTCGGGGCACAAAAAGAAAGGACGGCGCCGGAACGCGAGTTCCGCCGTCGTCCTTTCGAAAGTTAGGTAGATGCTAGCCCAGGGGGCCCAGTTCGCCATCCTTGGGGATCTGGAGGTCATCGGACTTGATCAGTTCCTCGACGTTGACGTCCTTGAACGTGATGAC
>JBAUMA010000027.1:0-6053 GCA_049578485.1 Specibacter sp. | reverse complement strand
CGCCGTCTCGGGGCCATCGTGCTGTCCTCCACACCCGTCAAACCCACCGTCAAGCAGGGCCGGGCGGCCGTGGCCCGCGCCCTCGCGACGGAGGGGACGGTCATGGTGGGCTGGTCGGAGTCCGCCGACGCCCTGCGCCGCCGGCTGGCGCTGTTGCACCGTGCTTTGGGGGAGCCCTGGCCCGATGTGTCCGAGGAGGCGTTGGTGGCCCGGCTGGAAGATTGGCTGGCGCCGGAGCTGGAGGCCATTGCCGCCGGCCGGCCCGCTTCCGCCGTCGATTTGGCCGATCCTTTGCGACGACTCCTGCCCTGGCCCGACGCATCCCGGCTGGGGGAGCTGGCCCCCGAACGCCTGGAGGTGCCCAGCGGGTCCAAGGTGCGCATCAGCTATCCGGCTGTGGAGGACGACGCCGGCCTGCCGGTGGTCGCCGTCAAGCTCCAGGAATGCTTTGGCTGGGCCGCAACGCCCCGGCTGGCCGGTGGCCGGGTGCCCGTCTTGTTCCACCTGCTCTCACCGGCGGGGCACCCCCTGGCCGTCACGGGCGACCTGGCATCCTTTTGGTCCGGCCCCTACAAGCAGGTCAGGGCCGAGATGCGCGGGCGCTACCCGCGGCATCCGTGGCCCGAGGACCCGTGGAGTTCCACGGCAACCGCGCTGACGAAGAAGAAGGCGCTGGCCAAGGGCATCACCTAGGCGCCGGGGCTACGAAACCGTTTCAACACCCGTGAGGCGTTCGGCCTCCGCCCACAGTTTGGCTGCGACTCCTTCGGTCCGTGCACTGCGGGGGATGCTCACCCGTTTCGTCGGACCGACGAGGCCAAGCAGGCCGTCCGGCCCGTAGTACGAGCCTTGTTCGGCGTTCGGATCCACCGCGGCGTAAAGCAACGGTTCTGCGCCTTGTTCGACAGCTTGTGAGGGGATGAACGTCCGCTGGATGGGAGGCTTTTGTTTCTCGCGCCCCAGGTTCGCGCCGGCCGTCTGCAGGTTGGTCCTGGTGTAGCCGGGGTGCGCCATGGTGCTCAACAGCTGCCAGTCGTTCCGGACCGCCAGGGTTCCCAGGTGCATCGCCATGAGCATGTCCGCGAGCTTTGACTGCGCGTACGTGCCCATGGGCCGGTAGCGGCGCTGTGACTGCAGGTCGTCGAAGCGGATCCGGCCGAAGTTTGCCATGCCGCTGGTCATGGTCGCCACCCGGGCCCCGGGCGTCGCCAGCAGCAATGGCAGGAGCAAATTCGTGAGGGCGAAGGGACCTAAGAAGTTGCTGCCGAACTGCAACTCGAAGCCGTCCTTGGTCTCGAGCCGTTTTGGCGGCGCCATGACGCCGGCATTGTTGACCAATACGTGAAGGGGGTTCCCGTCGTCGAGCACTGTTTGGGCAAAAACGTGCACGCTCGTCAAGTCGGCCAGGTCCAGGTGGCGAACCTCGAGGTCCGCCCCGGGCACCTCCCGGAGGATCTCCTCGCGGGCGGCCGCCCCGCGCTCCAGCGAGCGGACTGCCATCACGACGGAGCCGCCGGCGGCCGCGATCCGCTTCACGGACTCCTTGCCGGTGCCGCTGTTGGATCCCGTCACAACGAACCGTCGACCGCTTTGATCCGGAACTGCGTACATGGGCTCTCCTGAAAACTAGTGGATGCCGCAAGCGTAGTCCACGGCCGGCTATGGCATCACCTGCACCCGGACCGTGCGCTGGTCCACGGGATCGGGCTCCCACGAGCGCTTGAGCACAAAGTGCAGTTCCACTGTCCCGGGCGGGCCGGCCACAAAGTGGAAGCTGTGCGTCCCGGAGGCGGGCACCATGGCGGGGCTCGACGTCGCCTTGAAGGAGTTCTCCACCATTTCGACGCCGGCCGGCACCGCCGCCACGGACCATTGGTAGCCCGTGGCGGGGGTGGCCGGGATGTCCACCGTGAACATCTCCCCGGTGCGGACAGTCATCACCTCGGGCATGGGCTCACGCGTACCACTTGTGGTACATGGCCGAGTCGGTGCCCTCCACGAAGCAGTCCAGGCGCCCCGAGGCCCACGAGGACGCGCCCGTCCCGGAGGACAGCAGCCCGCCGAGGTTTTCCTCGCCGCTCCAGGCGCCGTCCCACCACCTGTGCATCATGGCAAAGCCGGCACCCGGGTAGAACATGTCGATCCGGTTGGGCCCCCACGACACGGCCGACAGGTCGCCGCCAACGTAGCCGCCCAGCGCCTCCCAACCGCTCCAGCCGGCACCGGCCCAGTACTGGTGGTAGAGCTGGCTGTCCGTGCCCTTGACGAAGGTGTCCAGCCGGTTGGCGCCCCAGGAGGCGACGGCGGGCGCGGAATCGCAGACGCCGCCCAGGGACTCCCAGCCGCCCCAATGGCTGCCATCCCACCACAGGTGCCACATGGCCGAATCCATGCCGCGGGCAAACACGTCGATCCGGTTGGGGCCCCAGGACACCGCCGTCGGATCGGAGGACAGCATGCCGCCCAGTGCCTCCCAGCCGCTCCAACCGCCCGAGAACCATTTGTGGTACAGCTGGTGGTCCGTGCCGACCACGAACATGTCCAGCCGCCCCGAACCCCACGAGCAGATGGCCGGGCCGCTTTGGCAGCCGCCCCCTAGCGACTCCCAACCGTTCCAGGATGCCCCATCCCACCACCTGTGCCAGATGGCCGAATCGGTGCCGCGGGCCACGGCGTCGATCCTGTTGGCGCCCCAGGAGACGGCGCTGGGCTTGGAGGTGATGATCCCGCCCAGGGACTCCCAGCCGCTCCAACCATGCGACGCCGGGACCGTCACGCCCCGTGCGTTGGAGAACGCGTACACGTCAAAGTTGCACTGGCCGTAGGCGATCTTGAAGAACCCGGCCATGCCCCAGCCGGTGCCCCAGGAGTTCTTGGCGATCCAGCACTGCTCCGACTCGGAGTAGCCGATCACCTCCACGCAGTGCCCGCCCACGGGGCCGCCGCTGATGTGTTGGTAGACGCCGGTGGCGTAACTGTAAAAGTCGTCGTACACGTCAAAGGACGCCGCGCACGGACCAACCGTGTCGAGATAGGTCTTGCGGGCGTTGATGTCCCCGATCAGCCCGTGGCTGGTGATCGAGACCTGGGTGGCCGGACGGTTCGGGGTGGGTCGGACATACGGCTTCCACTCCGAGGTGGCCGGGTCGATGACGGGCGGGTTGTCGAAGGCGCTCATGTACGTGAGTGCGGCTTCGGTCACCTGTCCGCGGGCCTGCAGCTGCGCCATGCAGGAATCGGAGTCCCAGCCTGCGCAGGACGGGCCGTGGTTGGAGTTGAAATGCGAATCGGCCTCGGACAGGTCAAGGAGCTGGCCCAGTTCAATGGACGCCATGGACTCCACCACGGCAGTGCACGCAAAGGACACGCACGATCCGCAGTACTTTTGGTCCTCGACGGGCGTGACGTGGTTGCCGTTCTTGTTCCGCCAGTCAACCTCAGGCGAAAATGCTCCGGCGGGCGGCGGCGGCGCCGCTTTTGGGCCGGCCGCCCGGAGGGCCTTGTCGGCGGGGCTGAAGATGACGCCCAAAAGGGCCTTCTTGCCCTCATCGCTGAGCAGCGACTGGGGCGTGATGCGGGGGCTCCAGCGAGCCTTTGCCGCGGTGATTGACGCCGATAGTTCGTGAATATCCAACGTAGCCATGGTGGTGCGCTCCCTTGCCCGTGCGCAAATCATTCAACGAACCCAATGGTAATTGCGCCCTCGTCGCGTGAATACGCTACCGGCGGGTTTGCCTTGCCGGTAACTTCACCGTTGATTCCGACGCCGGTCAGTCGCCCCGGCCCGTGCCCTGCGGATTGGCGCTGCGCCAGGAATCGTCGGGCAGCAGCGAGCTGGCCTGTGCACCCATCTGGGCCATGCCGCCGTCGACCGCCCAGCTGGCTCCCGTGACATAGCTGGCGGCGGAGGAGGCCAGGAAGGCGATGGTGTCCGCCACCTCGGCGGCGATTCCGGCGTGGCCCAGTGGGATGCCGGGCCGGGGGATCGTGTGGGGGTGCCGGGTTTCGGTCGCGGGGAGGTGCGTGGCAATCTCGCCGGGCGCCACGGCGTTGACGGTGATGCCGTGCTGGGACAGCTCCACGGCAAGCACCTTGACCAAACCGTCCAGGGCAAACTTGGAGGCACAATACGCGCCAAAGCCAAAGCGCGGCTGGTGCGCGTGGATGCTGGTCACCGCCACGATCCGCCCGCCGGCGTTGCCTGCCACCATGAGCCGTGCCGCCGCCTGCAAGCACAGGAACGCGCCGTTGAGGTTCGTGTCAAGGATCCGCTGCCAGTCCTCGATCCCGGTATCCAGGACGGAACGGTTGAGCCCCACACCCACATTGTTCACGAACACGCCCAAGCCGCCCAGCTCCCCGGCCAGCGTGGTGATGGCCGGGGAGCAACCGGGCAGATCCGTGGTGTCCAGCCACACCGAGGCGCAGCTGTGTCCCAGCGCCTCGATGCGGCGGGTGGTGTCAGCGGCGCCGTCCTCGTCGTCGTGCCACGTGAAGCCGACGTCGAAACCGTCGCGGGCCAGGGCCAGGGCGGTCGCCTTGCCAATCCCGCGGTCCGCACCGGTGACGACGGCGATGTGCGGGTAGGCGGGCCGGGTCTCGTCCAGCTCGACCACCGGGGCTGTCTACTTGGCCCGGTTGGCGGCGGAACGTTCGGTCTTGGCGGTCCCCGTGATCAGATCGCCCTCATCGTCCTCCAGGTGGGCGCGCATGAACCACTGGAACAGTTCGAGCCGGGCACACTGGCCGATGAGCATATCCTCCGTGATGGGATCAAACTCCCCGACCTCGGCCAGAGCCTTGCGGTGGCTCGTCAAGAATCCCTTGTACACCACGTCTAGGGCGGCCAAATGCGCGGCGGTGCCGGCCCGGCCGATGGCGTAGTCGTCCCAGGAACGTGCGGCCACGAGGGCGCCGGGCAATCCGTCGGGGGAGACGCCCAGGGTGGCGATGCGCTCGGCCGTGGCATCGACCATGGCCCGCACCTCGTCAATTTGGGGATCAAGCATCTCGTGAACGCTGATGAAGTCCCGGCCCACCACGTTCCAGTGCGCGTGCTTGAGCGTGAGCTGGAGGTCGTTCAACGCGTGGAGGCGCGCCTGCAAAATGGCCCCGACCTTGTGGCCGTCCTGCAGGGTCAGCCCCGGCACGGTGTATCCGGCGTGTGAGGTCCTCTTGACAACCATGTGCGACTCCTTAGTAGACATCTTCATTGACGGCTTGCCTTGCTGGACGCCGGTGCTTTGTTGGCGCTGGCTCCACGGTATCCACCCGGACCTGTCAGGTCTAGGGGTGGCCCCGGCGTGACGGCGCATTACCACGGCCGGGGCCAGCTGCGCAGGCCGGCGCAACATGCGTGCGGGGGGCCGAAACATTGCAGAACGCCGCGGGCCGTTGGTGGCAAAGTGGGGCCATGACCTTCGAAAAAACGCCTTCACCGCAACGACTCATCTACGGCTGCATGGGCCTGGGCGGAAGCTGGGACAACGCCCCCTACGGCACGGCGGATGTGGACCAGGCCTCCGCCGTCATCACCGCAGCCCTCGCGGCGGGGATCACCTTGTTCGACCATGCCGACATCTACCGCATGGGCAAGGCCGAAAAGGTGTTCGGCGAGGTGCTCGCGGCAACACCGGGCCTGCGCGAACGCCTCCTGCTGCAGACCAAGTGCGGCATCCGGCACGGCGGCAACGGTCTGCCCGGGCGCTACGACTTCAGTGCCGAGAACGTCCTGGCCCGCGTCAACGAAAGCCTGCAGGGCCTGCGCACAGACTACGTGGACACACTGCTGCTGCACCGACCGGACCCGCTGATGGACGTGGCCGAGGTGGCCGGCGCCCTCGGCGAGCTCATGGCCGAGGGCAAGGTGCGCACCCTGGGCGTGTCCAACATGTCCGGCGCCCAGATCGCCTATCTGCAGGACCACTTGCCGGTGCCGATCGTGGCAAACCAGCTGGAAATGAGCCTGGGCCGGCGCGCCTGGGTGGAAAGCACCGTCCTGGTCAACCGCGACGAGGACGGCGGCGTCGGCTTCCCGCACGGCACACTCGAAC
>JBAUMA010000026.1:0-6346 GCA_049578485.1 Specibacter sp. | reverse complement strand
CCATGATGGCGGCCGCCGCAACACTGGCCGTGTTGGCCGGCGTCGGCGTGGGTGGTTGGGTCATTGGACAAAGCAACTCCGACCACAGCCTCCAGGAACAGATAGCGGACTCGAAGCATCAGCTGGCCCAACAGCAGGCGCTGCTGGCCATCATGGCCTCCCCCGATGCAAAGATTGCCAGCTCCACCGTCGACGACGGCGGCACGGTGACCGTTGCGTCTTCCCAAAAGGCCAACCAGGCGGCCGTGATGGTCAAGGACATGCCTGCCCCACCGCCCGGCAAGACGTACGAGCTGTGGTTCATTTCCCCCACGGGAGCCGTGCGGGCCGGGCTGATGCCCGGAACACAGGGCAATACGGCCGCCATGCAGGTGCTTGACGGTCCGATGGGCGGTGCCACGCATGTGGGCATCACGGTGGAGCCCGACGGCGGATCGCCCAAGCCAACCACCACGCCCATCCTGGTCCAGGCACTGTAGCAAGCTCGGCGCCGGGGCCTTCCAATCCAAAAGACGCCCGGCTCCGAACCACAGGCAACATCCGCTACCAGCACCTTCCCGGTAGCCACCCCACTGCCTGAAGGAGCCCGTCATGGGAAAGCGCAGCAGCACCAGCACCCTGGATCGACCGGACGCAGCGGACCCCGCCTCCCGCGGACAGCGGGTGCGGGGGCATCTGAAGGGCGCCGTGGCCGGCGTCATTGCGGCAGGGGTGTTGTTTGCGGTTGCCGAGATCCTCTCCACCTTCTTCAAGTCGGTCTCCTCGCCGTTGACGTCGGTGGGGTCAACCTTCATCGATTTCACCCCCGCCTGGATGAAGAATTTCGCCATCGCCACGTTCGGCACCAACGACAAGACCGTCCTGTTGCTGTCCATGATGGTGGCGGCAGTGTTCCTCTCGGCTCTGGCAGGAGTGGTGGCCCGCAAGAAGCTGCTGGCCGGTGCCGCCATGGTGACCGCGTTTGCCGTGGTCATGGCAGTCTGCATCATCACCCGAAGCGGTGCCAACGCAGCCCAGCTCATCCCACTGCTTGTCGGAACCCTTGCGGGGCTCTGGGCATTGAGATTCCTGACGACGGCCGCAACAAAACGGTCCGCTCCCAGTACTTCCCCCACCGGTAGCTCCGCCGGCTCAGCAGCGGACGCAGCCACCGCCGGACAAGCAAACCGACGCACCTTCTTGATAAGGTCAGCTGCGCTGGTGGGGGTCGCCGTCGTTCTCGGGGCCGGCGCCAAGGCGCTCTCCACGGTCCGCAACACGGCCCAGCAGGTACGCGATGCGTTGAAGCTCCCCGCAGCCAAGACCAAGGCCGCCGTCCTGCCGGCAGGGGTGCAGTCAACCGTTACCGGGGTGGTTCCCTTCGTGACACCCAACGCAAACTTTTACCGGATCGACACCGCCTTGATCGTGCCGCAGGTGGACCCCACCGAGTGGAGCCTGCGCGTCCACGGCATGGTGGAGAACGAAATCACCATGAGCTTTGACCAACTGCTCGCCGAAGACTTGACGGAGGCGTATGTGACGTTGACGTGTGTGTCCAATGTGGTGGGCGGGAACCTGGTCGGCAACGCCAAATGGCTCGGCTTCCCCATCCGTGAGGTCCTGGCCCGGGCCAAGCCCACCGCCGGTGCGGACATGGTCCTGTCCACCAGCATCGACGGGTTTAGCGCCTCGACCCCGCTGCCCGTGCTGCAGGACGGCCGGGATGCGATGTTGGCCGTGGGCATGAACGGGGAACCGCTGCCCCTGAACCATGGATTCCCCGTCCGCATGGTGGTGCCGGGACTGTACGGATTTGTCTCGGCCACCAAATGGGTGGTGGACCTTGAGGTGACCACGTTTGCGAAGAAGGCAGGCTACTGGAGCACCCGAGGATGGTCCACGCACGGGCCCATCAAGACCTCTTCCCGCGTCGAGGTGCCCAGCGCCCTGGCCCGCGTTCCCGCCGGCCGTGTGGCCATCGGCGGCAGCGCCTGGGCCCAACAGCATGGAATTTCCAAGGTTGAAATCCAGTTGGACAACGGCGCATGGCAGCCGGCCGAATTGTCCGCCGAAGCATCGGTGGACACCTGGCGGCAGTGGCAGTTCATTTGGAACGGCGCCACCGCGGGGTCCCACAATGTGCGGGTCCGCGCCTACGACACCGCCGGCAAGTTGCAGATTGAACAGCAGGCCCCGCCGGAGCCCGACGGCTCCACCGGCTGGCACTCCATCACGTTCACGGTGGTGTGATCCATCATCGCCTGATCGCCGGCCCCGGCATTTTTCGCCGGGGCCGGCGGGTCGATAGACTTGATCCATGACGCAGACACCCGCAGCCCCCTCCTCCACCACCCCCGCCGAGCGCAACGCCCATGGTTTCGGCCTGGCCACCCTCGCCGACGACGGCACCGTGCTGGACGTCTGGTTCCCGGCACCCGCCTTGGGCGTGGCCGTGGAAACCCTGGGGGCAACGCCGGAGGCTGACGCCGAGCTGACCGCCCTGGCCGCAGCCGGCACCGACACGGACCGCCGCGTCAGCCAAAAAGTTGTCTTCGCCCAGATCAACCTCGACGCCGCCCCGGCCGATGCCGTCGACTCCTACCTTCGCCTGCACCTGCTCTCCCACCGCCTGGTGGCCCCGAACACGATCAACCTTGACGGCGTCTTCGGCACCCTGGCCAACGTGGTGTGGACCAACTTCGGGCCGGCCCAGGTGGACGGCTTCGAACTGACCCGCGCCAAGCTGCGCCTCCGCGGCCCCGTCACCGTCTTCTCAGTGGACAAGTTCCCGCGCATGGTGGACTACGTCCTGCCCACCGGCGTGCGCATTGCCGACGCCGACCGTGTCCGCCTCGGCGCCCACCTCGCCGACGGCACCACCGTCATGCACGAGGGCTTTGTGAACTTCAACGCCGGAACCCTGGGCGCCTCCATGGTGGAAGGCCGCGTCTCGGCCGGCGTCGTGGTGGGCAACGGCACCGACGTTGGCGGCGGTGCGTCCATCATGGGCACCCTGTCCGGCGGCGGCAAGGAACGCATCACCCTGGGTGAGCGGGTGCTGCTGGGCGCCAACTCGGGTGTGGGCATCAGCATTGGCGACGACTCCGTGGTTGAGGCCGGACTCTATGTCACGGCCGGCACCCGGGTGCGCGTGCTGGGCCCCAAGAACGACGACGGCGAGGACACCACGGTGATCGTCAAGGCCAGCGCGCTCTCCGGCAAGGCGAACCTGCTGTTCCGCCGCAACTCCAGCACCGGCGAGGTCGAGGTGCTCCCGCGCAAGGGTTCCACCGTGGAGCTCAACGACTCGCTGCATGCCAACTAGGGCACGGAGCCTGGCCTGGCGCGGGCGTTCGTGAGCGGGCGCCGGAGCCTGACGGTCTGGCTCACCGTCGTCGTGGTGGCCGCCACGGTCCTGATCGGTGGCGGCTTTTGGGTGGTCAGCTATTTCAAGGGCGCGCTCGCACCGGGGCTGAGCATTGGTTGCAGCGCCACGGCCAAGGGTGGCGCCTTCAACCTGGCCGTCGACCAGACCGAGAACGCGGCTTTGATCTCCGCCATCTCGGTCCAACGCGGCATGCCCGCCCGTGCGGCCTCGATCGCCCTGGCCACGGCCCTGCAGGAGTCAAAGTTGCGCAACATCAACTACGGCGACCTTGACTCCCTGGGCCTGTTCCAGCAACGACCCTCCCAGGAATGGGGCACGAAGGCCGAGATCATGGATCCGGTGTACTCCACGAACGAGTTCTACAACGTCCTGGAAAAAGTGCCCGGTTACCAGGACATGCCCTTGAACGACGCCGCCCAGATCGTCCAGCGCTCGGGTTTCCCACAGGCGTATGCCCAGCATGAGGACCTTGCACGGGCTTTCGCTTCCGCCCTCACCGGGCAGACGGCGGCTGGTCTGAACTGCACGCTCCCACCGGCCACGCCGGTGTCGACGCCGGCGGATCTGGAGACTGCCCTGCACGCGGTTCTGGGTCCCCTTGGCGTCGCCAGCACTTCGGGGCAGCCGGCGGCCACCGTTCGTCTTCAGGTCGCGGACGCAACGGGGTGGACGGCGGCACAGTGGGCGCTGGCCAATGCGCACCAATTCGGCATCACCCGGATCAGCTACGACGGCAAGCTCTGGGATCGTACCGCAAACCAGGGCCAACTCAATGTGGGCTGGACGGCCGATCCGGCACCCGACGGCACCGGCATGGTCACCCTGTTGATGGCCTCGGGGTCCTAGCCAAGTGGCACGTCCGTCGAGAGCGACGGGATGGCGTCGAGCCGCTGAAGTGTCGCGTCGTCGATAGTGACCGTGCCCGCATCAATATTCGCCTCAAGGTGGGTGATGTCGGCCGTTCCCGGGATGAGAAATATGTTCGGCGCGTGCCGGAGCAACCATGCAAGCCCGAGCTGAGACGGCGTGCAGCCCAATGTGTTGGCGGCGGCGCGCACGGCCGGAACATCGATGACCTTGGGCATCTGAGGAAAGGCACTTCCGAGCGGGAAGAACGGGACCCAGGCTATGCCCTCCGCCAGGCACAATGTCAGCATGTCCTCGTCGTCGCGCGCCACTAGGCTGTAGGCGTTCTGCACGGTGTCAATACCTATGGGAATCGCCCGACGGAGTCCATCGAGGGTGACACTGCTAAGACCTATCGCCCCTATTTTGCCTTCGTCGCGCATCTGGGTCATCACATCGAGCTGATCGTCAATATCGACGGCCTGGTCCCCTTGTGCCCGAAGGCCGGGACCGGCGTCAAGGCGGCGGAGGTTTACGAGTTGAATCTGTTCGACACCGAGTGTTCGGAGGTTGTCCTCGACGCTGGCACGAAGTTGTTCCGGCCGTTGGGCGGGACGAAGCGGAATGGGGCCGCCGGGGTTCGGATCGGCGCCAACCTTGCTGGCGACGAGGACAGCATCTTGGGGGCGGACGGCCTCGCAGATGAGGCCGTTGACCAGGCCGTCGCCGTAGAACTGGGCGGTATCGATGTGGTTGACGCCAAGTTCGATAGCACGTCGCAAGAGCGAGATTGCCGCAGCCCGGTCGCCATGCAGTCGTTCGAGTTGCATGGCGCCATAGCCGATTCGCGAAACCGTGCGGCCGGCGATTTTTGCCGAACCCCCGGGGTTCGGCCTGGACGAAACCGGTGCACTTGGGAAAATATTTGAGGATGCCAAGAAAGTTCCACCTTTGCCAGAAGCTCATCTAACCGAAAGGTTCCTGCGATCATGAAAGAGTAGCACTAGTGGTCATTGACCTATGTTCGTTGAGGGTTTGGCTCCAGGCTGCCTGGTCGTTGACGCAGAGGCCGCAGGCTGTGCCGAGCCGCCGTAGCGCAGCCAGCATAGCTTTTGCACCACCGGCTCCCTGTGCCCGACTGTGCGGGTGTCAATGGAGACGAAGTGGTCCCGGAACCTCACGCATATCGGGCCGCACCCGGGGCCCGGGCATGACGTGCACGTCGAGTTCGAATACTCCCGCGGCGGCACCCTGGCCTACATGGCCGCCTATGACGTACACCGCGGGCCGGGCATAAGCGCTATCGCGGATAAGACCGGCATCGTGCCGTCCATGGAGTTGGTGGGCCAGGTGATGCGCACTGAACCATATGCCACGGCCCGCCTGGTGTTCTGGGTCGTTGACAACGGTTCCTCACACAAAATGGCCCCTTCCGTGACCCGGATAAGCAAGGCCTGGCCGACCGCGACCCTGGTGCACCTGCCAGTGAACGCCTCCTGGCGTTCTACAACTCCACGGCCGAGTCCTTCACTTGAAAATGCATTCAAAAGACGTCAACGACTACCTCCACCGACTGCGCACCCATGAGCAGATCTTCGCAGCCTGAATCCTGACGAACTTAGGTAAATAGCCCCTAGGAAGGGCCGCAGGGGCTTCGACGGTAGGGGTTCCGGTTGATACGTTGGCTGGATGGCGAAGGATCCGAGGCTTGAGTTGTCGCCGGCCCGACCTGGCCCCCATCGTTTTTCGTGGTTCACCTGGATGGATTGCGGCTGTACTTGCTCAGTGATTTGGCGGGGTCGGGGGATGCGGATGGTCACCCATCTCTTCAATAGCCTCAATCATGACCCGGGCCGGGATGATCGGAGGGGTGTGGGCCTTTGCTGCCGGCGGGCAGAGGTAGCCGGCCGGTGAGAGCCAGGCCGGCCTTTCCTCGGCGGATCCCGAGGCTAGGGGCGTCCAGCCTGTCAAAATGGTCGATCCCGATCGTAATTCCGGTGCAGGTTCCCTGCGCTGCCGGTCCCTGGGCCGCTTTCGGCTCCCGTCGCGGGCCTTGCCGTCCTTGAAGTGTTTGAGCCGGTGGTGGACGCCGCATTCACTCGCCAGGTTTTCCGGGACCGAGGCACCGCC
>JBAUMA010000025.1:0-9426 GCA_049578485.1 Specibacter sp. | reverse complement strand
CCTCGACCCCCACGATCTCGCGCACCAGCGCGTACTGGGCGTGGTTGGTGTCCTGGTACTCGTCCACCAGCACGTGCCGGAAGCGGCGGCGGTAGGAGTCGGCCACGCCGGGGAACGCCCGGAACATGTACACGGTCTGGGCGATCAAATCGTCAAAGTCCATGGCGTTGGCCTGGCGCAGGCGCTGGGTGTAGCCCTTGTAAACCTCGGCCACGGCAGCCGCAAAGGGGTCCTTGAAGTTGGTGTTCATCGAGTTTTCATCGTCGTCGATGAGCTCATTCTTCAACGCCGAGATCTTGTGCATGATGGCCTTGGGCGCAAATTTCTTCGGATCCAGGTCCAGACCCTTGGACACCAGCGTGATCAGGCGGAGGGAGTCGGCGGAGTCGTAAATGGAGAAGTTGGTATTGAGCCCGATGGTCTTGGCCTCGCGGCGCAGTATCCGCACGCAGGAGGAGTGGAAGGTGGAGATCCACATCGTCTTGGCGGCGTCGCCAATCAGCGAGTGGATGCGCTCACGCATTTCCGCGGCGGCCTTGTTGGTGAACGTGATGGCCAGGATCTGGCCGGGATGCGAGCGCCCGGTGGCGAGCAGGTAGGCGATCCTGTGGCTGAGGACGCGGGTCTTGCCCGATCCGGCCCCGGCCACAATGAGCAGCGGCGAGCCGGCGTGGACCACGGCTTCCTCCTGCTCCGGGTTCATCCCTTCGAGCAACCCCGCCGGGTCGGGCCAGCGTCCGGCGGCCGCGACGGCTCCGTAGCCGGCATGGTCCGCGGGAGCCTGAGCAGCGTCGGGATCGCCAAATTCGGGCGCGTCCGCGCCGGGGTCGTCGTGTTCCGACGGCTGCCACTGCGGCAGGCCGGCCGGAAGCGCGGCCGTGCGCTCAGCGGCGGGTTTGGGTGATTTGGCGTAAGGGTCAAACAACATGTCCATGGTGCCATCCAGTCTAGTTGGACTCCCTGACAAGGAACGCAGAACGTCCGCGACCTGTGGACAACACCCTAAAAAGACCCGGATTCCAGTGCCGTCCGCAGGGCCGCGACCGCCGCGGCGGGCCCGGCCACGAACCAATTCAGCCCGTTGACCTGCACGACGCCGGTGTCCCCACCCGCCGCACGCACGATCGCCTTCCCGGGGAGCCAGTCCCAGGCCGGGCAGCTGTGCTGGAACCACACGCCCAGCTCGCCCTGGGCCACCCGGCCAAGGTCGCAGGACCCGGAGCCGAGCATGCGCAGCGTGGCCGGGAGCTGTGCGGCATGCTGCCACGGGATCCCGGCCTGCGGGTCGCCCAGCCATTTGGGGTGGATGTAGGTGCCCGCGGACAGCTGCCCAAGGTGCTCCCCGGTGTCCGCCGCAATCGGCACGCCGTTGACGGTGGCCGGAAGCTGCGGGCCGCCCAGCCACAGTTTGTTCTCCTGCGGCTGAAAGATGGCCCCGAGCAACACCTCGGCGTCCGTGAGGCTGTCAGGTTCCTCGGGCCAGGACCCTGCCGCCTCCGTCAGGGCGAGCGCCGAACACCAGTAGGTGGAGCCGCTGTAAAAGTTGTACGTGCCGTCCACCGGGTCGATGACCCAGATCCGTCCGGACGTCCCGGCGTACCCGGCGCCTTCCTCACCCAGGATGGAATCGTCCGGGCGGCAGCGGCGCAGCTGCTCAAAAACGTAGCTTTCGGCGGCCAGGTCCGCGGCCGTGACCACATCGGAGGCTCCGGTTTTTTCGGCGGCAGTGTCCCGCAGCGCCTCGAGCCCCCGCTCGCGGATGGCCAGGGCAAGCCCTCCGGCGTTGCGTACCAGGGCGGCGGCAAGGTGGGCGTCTGTCAGCGTGGGGTCCAGGTTCTCGGCCATGTACCCACCCTAATCTGGGCGATAATGGATCCATGGCTAAAACTCCCGCCCAACGCGCCGCCAAGCATGGCGAGCATGCCACTCCGCCCAGTGCCGCCGTCGTGCCTTCCAGCGCACAGCGCGCCCCGGCCAAGCCCCAGGGCAATGCAAACCTGATCCTGATTGCCGGTTCCGTGGCGAGCCTGTTCTTGTTTTGGTACTTCCACATCCTCACCCTGAACCAGATGAGCCAGCTTTCCGGCGGCCTGGCCATGCCCGACTCCATGGTGTTCGGCTTCGACGCCGGTCACATCGAGGCGCTGCGGGCGGCCATGAACAGCGATGCCAACGGCCAGTTGCAATTTGTGCACAAGACCGCCGGAATGTTGTTCCCGATCGTGTTTGGCCTGACCGCCATGATCACGATCGCCATCAATGTGGCCAAGAAATGGCTGCGACGGCTGCTGTGGGCCGTCCCTGTGCTGTTCGCCGTGGTCCAAATTTGCGCCAACATTGCCATCGACAACCTGCTCTCCGCCAAGGAGCTCGACGCCGGTGCCGTCACCCTTGCCTCTTCACTGGTGGTTGGGTCGTGGTTCCTGCTCGTGGCCACCCTGGCCGCACTGGGCGTTGCCTTGTTTGTGGGCCGCAAGGCCAAGCCCGTGGCGGACCCCGACGAGCAGTAGCAGTGCCTTTCCGCCGGGATTGGTTGTACCTCCCGGCGGAACGGTTTTTTTCTTGGTATCCAGTTCCGCTAGGCTGGATCACGCGCCTCTGTAGTCCAATGGATAAGACAGCCCTCTCCTAAAGGGCAGATCCGGGTTCGATCCCCGGCGGGGGCACCAATTCTTCCCGCGGCCGAACGCCGGCCCCGCTTTGCCAATACGCTTTGCTCAACCCAAGGGCCGTTTCCCATGCGCACTCACACCCCGGGCCGCGGCGTGGCGGTATCCGTCACGGCGTCGGCCCTTTTTGCCGTCATCTTCCTGATCGCCGGCTCCCTCAACGGTTGGGGCGCCGGCGAGGTTTTTGGTTGGCGGATTGTCCTGACGCTGGCCACCCTCGCCGCAGTCCTGCCGTTCACGGCGTGGGGCCGGACCGAGCTGCGAGCCGTCGCAGTCCGCATCCGGAATCGTCCTGTGATGGTGCTGCCCGGCGTCCTGGCGGCCGGGTTGATGGGCGTGCAACTGTGGCTTTTCATGTGGGCCCCGCTGAACGGTATGGCGTTATCCGTGTCCTTTGGCTATTTCCTGCTGCCGCTGTCCATGGTGGTGGCCTCCCGGGTGTTCTTCAACGACCGGCTCAGCGTGTTGCGGAAGCTGGCAGTGGCAGCGGCGGCCCTCGGCGTGCTGCACCAGACACTGGCCGCCGGCGGGCTGGCCTGGCCCACCCTGGTGGTGTGCCTGGGCTATCCGGTCTATTTTGTGCTGCGCCGCAAGATTGGCTTCGACAACCTTGGCGCGTTCACTGCCGAACTCCTGGTCCTGCTGCCTTTTGGTTTGCTGCTGATTGCGGCCGGGCCCCACGGCGTTGCCGGTAGGGCTGCCGCCACCGGCTACTGGGGTGTTCTGGCCATTGGCGTCCTGGGCGGGGCGGCCATGATGTTGTACCTGCTTGCCAGCAAGTGGCTGCCATTGTCCTTGTTTGGGCTGCTGAGCTACGTGGAGCCGGTGCTGCTGGTGGGTGTGTCGGTGCTCTTGGGTGAGACCCTCGGCTGGCCTGCCCTGCTGACGTACGGGCCGATCCTGCTGGCCCTGGCCCTCCTCGCCATGGACGGCCGGCGCCCAACCCTCCGCTGACCCCGCCCAACGCTCTCTCACCTTTGGCGCGTTCCCACCCAACGCTCTCTCACCTGGGGCGGGCCCACGACCGCGAGGGGCCCGAACGAGGAACGAGTTTGGGGAGCGGTCGGGGATGATGGAGCATGACCATCGCCAAGACCATCCTCCTGTTCGCCTTGGCCGCCGTGGCCGAAATTGGCGGCGCCTGGCTCATCTGGCAGGCCGTGCGTGAGGACAAGGCCTGGTGGTGGGCGGGATTGGGCGTTGTGACGCTTGGTGCCTACGGCTTCATTGCCGCACTGCAGCCGGACGCCAACTTTGGCAGGGTGCTGGCCGCCTATGGCGGTGTTTTCATTGCCGGGTCGCTGGCCTGGGGTGTGATCTTTGACAAATTCACCCCGGATCGCTGGGACCTCCTCGGGGCGCTGATCTGCCTCTTTGGCGTTTCCATCATCATGTTTGCCCCGCGGCCTGCGTGATCCGGCCCGCTAGGATCGAACACGTGAAGAACGTTTTGCAAGTCTCGGCAGTGTGCGTTTACGATCCCGCAGGACGGCTCTTGACGGTGCGAAAATCGGGCACCAACAAGTTCATGCACCCCGGCGGCAAGCCCGAAATCGGCGAAAGCGCAGCCCAGGCAGGTTCGCGGGAACTGTCAGAAGAGGTCGGCATCCGAATCGACCCCGAGCACCTTGAGCTCATGGGCGTCTGGCATGGCACCGCAGCCAATGAAGCCAACACGGACATCGAGGCCACAGTGTTCACGGCACCCGGCACCTGGACCGCCGTCGAACCGGCAGCGGAGATTGCCGAACTGCGCTGGATGGACGTTGAGCGGGCGGCCGACTTTGACGATCTCGCCCCGCTGCTCACGGACTACGTCATCCCCCGCCTGACTGCCTGACCATCTATGTTGCATTTGTTGGACGAAAAACGCTCGGAAATCGCTTTCCGTGTCCAACAAGTGCAACACAGACCCGAGGAGGGCTAGATGTCCTCGGCCTCGGTCACGGCGGCCACGGCCTGGGCGAACTGGGTGTCATGCAGCTCGGCATAGCGCCCGGCCCGGGCGATGAGCTCCTCGTGGGTACCGCGCTCCACAATGTTTCCGCCCTCGACCACAAGGATGACGTCGGCGGATCGGATCGTGGACAGCCGGTGGGCCACCACCAGCGCGGTGCGGCCTTCCAGCGCCTCGCCCAATGCCGCCTGCACGGCGGCCTCGTTGGTCGAGTCCAGGGCCGCCGTCGCCTCATCCAAAATCACCACGGCGGGCTGCACCAGCAGGAGCCGCGCAATGGTCAGGCGCTGGCGTTCGCCACCGGAAAGCCGGTAGCCACGCTCTCCCACCACGGTATCCAGTCCGTCCGGGAGCGCCTTAGCAAAGTCCTCCAGGCGCGCCCTGTGCAGCACGTCCCAGATCTCGGCATCCGTAGCCGTTGGCTTGGCCAGGCGCAGGTTGGAGCGGATGGATTCGTGGAACAGGTGCCCGTCCTGGGTCACCATGCCCACGCCCGCGCGCAGCCCGTCAAAGGACAGGTCACGGACGTCGATGCCGCCAATGCTCACGGCTCCGGAGTCGACGTCGTACAGCCGGGACAGCAGCTGGGCGATGGTCGACTTGCCGGCACCGGAGGAGCCCACCAGGGCAATGGTCTGGCCCGGCTCGGCCTTGAAGGAAATCCCGTGCAACACGTCCTCGCCGCCCCGGGTGTCCAGCACGGCCACGTCCTCCAGGGAGGCCAGGGAGACCTTGTCGGCGGAGGGGTAGGCGAAGCGGACATCGGAGAATTCCACGCTCAGGGGCCCGGCCGGCAGGGCAACCGTCGACGGTTTTTCGGCGATGAGCGGCTTCAGGTCAAGGATTTCAAACACCCTGTCGAAGCTGACCAGAGCGCTCATGATGTCCACGCGGGCGTTGGCCAAGGCGGTCAGCGGGGCGTAGAGGCGGGTCAGCAGCAGGGCCAGCACCACGACGTCGCCCGCATTGAGCGAGCCACCGATGGCCAGCGCGCCGCCCAGCCCGTACACCAGAGCAAGGGCGAGGGAGGAGACCAGCATGAGCGCCGTGAAGAACACGAACTGCATGATGGCCGTGCGGACGCCGATGTCGCGGACGCGGCTGGCACGCGAGGCGAACTCCCGCGACTCCTCGGCGGGGCGGCCAAAAAGCTTGACCAGGGTGGCACCCGGGGCGGAGAAACGCTCCGTCATCTGCGTGCTCATGTCGGCGTTCAGGTCCGCCGCCTCGCGTCGGAGCCCGGCCAGGCGGCGGCCAAAGCGGCGCGCCGGCATCAAGAAGATGGGCAGCAGCACCAAGGCCAGCAAGGTGACCAGCCAGGACGTGTTGAGCATGACGATCAACGTCAAGATCAGTTGCACGGAGTTGGACACGATGCCGGAGAGAGTGCCGCTAAAGGCCTGCTGCGCGCCGATGACGTCGTTGTTGAGCCGGCTGACCAGGGCGCCCGTGCGCGTGCGGGTGAAGAAGGCGATCGGCATGCGCTGGACGTGGTCAAACACGGCGGTGCGCAAATCCAGGATGACGCCCTCGCCCAGATTTGCCGAAATCCAGCGGATCACCAGCGACAGCCCGGCGTCGAGCACTGCCACCAGCGCGATGAGCGCGGCGAGCTTGACCACCACATCCACGGCGGTCTTCGCCACGATCGCGTCCACCACCTGCCCGGCCAGAACCGGCGTGGCCACCGCCAGTCCCGCGGAGAACACCGAGAGGATCACGAACACCAGCAGTTTGCGGCTGTACGGCTTGGCGAAGGCAATGGTGCGGCGCAGCGTGTCCTTCGAGATGCCTTTGTTGGTCTTGTCCGATCGCATGGTGCTCCAAAGTGAGCTCCAGGCCGCGCCTTCCATACTCATGCGTGTTGTTCCTTAAAAAGTTGTGTGGGCAAGCTACCAGCTTAAGCCTCCTGGGACGCCGGGCATTCCCGGCACGCCCTGCCCAGCAGCCGACGACGCCGGAGCTCCCGCGGCTTGGGTGCTCCCGCCAACACACGGAGCACCCCTATTTCGCTAGCGCAATTATTACGCATGGGTCAAGTTGCGAACGTCACACTTGCGTAACATGATGAAATATTGCCTCTCCATTTGGCGTTGCAAACTGGTAGCGTCCAGTCATGGGCGGCCCGCAGCCCACCAACTCCGCGGGCTGGAACATCGTAAATTTCAAAGGATTAGTAAAAATGAATCGTCGCACTTTTGGACTTGTCGGCATGCTCGCAGCGGCTTCGATTGCCCTTGCGGCCTGCGGCGGCACGTCCGGGACCGGCAGTTCGGACACGTCCTTGAGCGCCATCAAGTCCGCCGGGCAAATCGTGTTCGCCACGGAAGGCACGTACAAGCCGTTTACCTACCACGCCAGCGGCGCCGGCGCGCTGACCGGCTACGACGTCGATGTTGCCACGGCCGTTGCGGCGAAACTTGGCGTCAAGGCCAAGTTCGAGGAAACGCAGTTCGACTCCATTTTTGCCGGGCTTGAAGCGAAGCGCTTCGACGCGATCGCCAACCAGGTGACGGTGAACCCCGTACGCCAGGGCAAGTACGACCTTTCCACGCCGTACACCGTCTCCCAGGGCGTCATCATCACCAAGGACGACAACACCTCCATCAAGTCCTTCGACGACCTCAAGGGCAAGACCACCGCCCAGTCGTTGACGAGTAATTGGTACACCCTGGCCACGCAGAGCGGCGCAAACGTCCAGAACGTGGAGGGCTGGGCCCAGTCCGTGACCTTGTTGAAGCAGGGCCGCGTTGACGCCATCGTCAATGACAAGTTGACGTTCCTTGACTACCAGGTCAGCAACCCCAATTCGGGGCTGAAGATCGCCGCCACGACCAAGGACTCCTCGGACTCCGCCTTTGCCTTCCGCAAGGGTTCCACCGCATTGACGGCCGCCGTCGACAAGGCAGTGGCGGACTTGAAGGCCGACGGCACACTGGCCAAACTGAGCGAGAAGTATTTCGGCCAGGATGTAAGCCGCTAACCCCCGGGGGCTAGTGTTCACTCATGGACTTAAATTTGTTCTGGAGCTCGCTGGGGCCGTTGCTGCTCGGCGCCATCCAAGGCACCATCCCGCTGGCCCTGGCATCCTTTGCCCTGGGGCTGGTGCTGGCGCTGGTGGTGGCCATGATGCGGATCAGCTCCAACAAGCTGGCCTCGGGCGTAGGACGGTTCTACGTCTCCATCATTCGCGGCACGCCCCTGTTGGTGCAGTTGTTCGTGATCTTCTATGGACTGCCGGCCGTCGGGGTGACCATCAATCCCTGGCCCAGCGCCATCATCGCGTTCTCGCTGAATGTGGGCGGTTACGCGGCCGAGGTCATCCGCGCCGCCATCCTCTCGGTCCCGCAAGGGCAGTGGGAGGCCGGGCACATGATCGGCATGTCCCGCAATCAGACCCTGCTGCGGATCATCCTGCCGCAGGCAGCACGGGTTTCCGTCCCGCCGCTGTCCAACACGTTCATCTCACTCGTCAAGGACACCTCGTTGGCGTCCTTGATCCTCGTCACCGAAATGTTCAAAGTGGCCCAGCAGATCGCGGCGTTCAGCCAGGAATTCATGTTGCTGTACATTGAGGCGGCGTTGATCTACTGGGTCATCTGCCTGGCCTTGTCCACTGTCCAGACACGCTTGGAAAAGAGGCTGGACCGCTATGTCGCCCACTAATAACTCCCCCGTTCTGCAGGTCCGCGGCCTGGAAAAGGCGTTCGGCACCAACACCGTGCTTCGCGGCATTGACCTGACCGTCCCGCGCGGGAAGGTCGTGGCACTCATTGGCCCGTCCGGTTCCGGCAAGACCACCATCCTGCGCTCGCTCAACGGCCTTGAGACGCCCGACGCCGGAACGGTCACCGTGGGTGCCCGCGGCGCCAACGGCGTGGGCACCGGCCCCTTGCCGGGTGCCCCCGATGCCGGCCCCGGCGGAGATGCCGGTCCCGGCGGCGGGGGGCAAGCCGGGGAACTGTCCCTCGACTTTGCCACCAAGGTCAGTGCCAAGGAAGTGGCCGCCCTGCGCGACCGCAGCGCCATGGTGTTCCAGCACTACAACTTGTTCCCGCACATGACCGTGCTCCAAAACGTGATCGAGGGTCCTGTCCGGGTCCAGAAACGGCCGCGCGCCGAGGTTGTCGCCGAGGCGGACGCCCTGCTGGCACGTGTTGGCCTGCTGGAGAAGCGGGATGCCTACCCGTTTGAACTCTCGGGCGGTCAGCAGCAGCGCGTGGGCATTGTGCGGGCACTGGCGCTCAAGCCGCAGCTGCTCCTTTTTGACGAACCCACCTCGGCGCTGGATCCGGAACTGGTGGACGACGTCCTGGCGGTCATCAAGGAACTGGCCGACGAAGGCTGGACCATGGTGATCGTCACCCACGAGCTCGCCTTTGCCCGGCAAACGGCCGATGAAGTGGTGTTCATGGACGGCGGCGTAGTAGTGGAGCGCGGACCCGCAAGCCAGGTGCTGCGCGAGCCAAAAGAGGAACGCACCCAACAGTTTGTGCGCCGGTTGTTGCACGAAATCTAGGCCCCGGCACCCCCGCATGGGTAGTCCGCCCCATCGCCGCGTGCATGGTCCTGCCGTAGCTTGGTAAGCAGTTGACCACGGTTTCCCCAACATTTGGGGCGCTGCTGCGCTGAGCGCAGAGATCCGCACCTGCACCCAAATCGGAGTCCCATGACCGCCACCACCGCACCACGGCCCATTGTCCTGCGGCGACTGCAGCTCAGCACGGCTGCATGGACCCTGCTCACCGAGGCCACGTCAAACGTCTTGGAGCTGTCCCGGGCCAACGGGCCGGCTGGCGC
>JBAUMA010000024.1:0-5571 GCA_049578485.1 Specibacter sp. | reverse complement strand
GTGCTGTACGGCGGGCTCGCCGTGACGGCCGGGGCCGACCAGGTCCTCGCCGTCACCGGCGCGCCGGCACCCCTGACCGTCACTGCCGGCGACGGCGAGGTGCGCCGAGTGCCCATGTTGGCCCCTTTTCCCCTGTTGGCTGGGGAAACCCTCGAAGTGGGCACGCCTCACAGCGGCCTGCGAAGCTATGTGAGTGTCAGGGGCGGACTGGACGCGCCCTTGGTGCTGGGCAGCCGCTCCACGGACACGCTGTCCGGGATAGGTCCGGATCCGCTGGTGCCCGGAATGCAGCTGGGTGTCCTGGCCGTACCGGTGTCGTCGGTGGTGGGCGATCCGGAGCTGCCGGCGGGGGAGCCGGAAGACGTCACGGTGCTGCACATGCTTGCCGGACCCCGGCAGGACTGGTTTGACCCGGCCGCCGTCGCACGCTTTTCCAGCCAGGAATGGACCGTCACCGCACAATCCAACAGGATCGGCCTGCGGCTTCAGGGCCCTGCGCTGACCCGGATCCGCAGCGGCGAACTCGCCAGCGAAGGCACCGTCCGCGGCGCCATCCAGGTGCCGCCCTCCGGCCAGCCGGTGCTGTTCCTGGCCGACCATCCGGTAACCGGCGGCTACCCCGTGCTCGGTGTGGTTGCCTCTGCGGACCTGGACAAGGCCGCCCAGTTGCCCCCCGGCGCACGGATCCGCTTCGAGACCACACCCGCCTGAGTCAGCCTCGCTTCGCGTCGGCAGTGGCCCCTCGGGCATTAGGCTGGGCTCCATGACATTTGAGGCGGTACTGCAAGACTTGGGGAGCCTGTCCAAGGGGGACACGCACTCGCACACCGGCCAGTGGGTGGCGGCCCAGTTGCGGGACCGCATCGCGGCCGGCGAGCTGGTGCCGGGCACCAAACTCTCGGAGGAGGCACTGGGGGAAGCCCTCGGCGTCAGCCGCAACACGCTCCGTGAAGCCTTTGCGACCCTGCACGGCGAACACATCATCGCCCGGATTCCAAACCGCGGGGTCTTCGTTGCCAAGCCCGACGCCGACGACGTGCGGGAAATCTACCGGGTGCGGCGCTTTCTGGAACCGGCCGCCCTCATGTGGCACGCCCCGGCGGGGGTGGCGGACCTTAGGGGCATCGTCGTGGCGGGCCGGCAGGCCGAGTCCTGCGGCGACATTGCCGGGATGGCGGCGGCCAACCAGGAATTCCACCGTGCCGTGGTGGCCCGGGCCGGCAGCGAACGGCTCGACGCCCTGATGGCCCAGGTCCTCGCGGAGATGCGGCTTGTCTTCCACGCCATGGGCTCGGATCCGGCCTTCCATGCGCCCTACCTGGCCGAGAACCTGAAATTGATCGAGCTGCTGGCTGCCGGCGAGAATGCTGCCGCCGCCGAGCTCATGCGCCGGTACCTGGACCGGGCCGAAACACAGCTGCTGGCCGCCCTGGGTGCCATTCCGGAGTCCTAGCAAAAACAACGTTTGCCAGATTGTTCAACAAAAGCATATGATGTGGTTCACAGTGATCGGCGCCACCTTGGGTGGCCTGCCCGGTCGGCGCCGGGCCGGGCTCCCGGGCCAGAACCACTACCTCCGCACGCGGCACCCCTTCCCTGGGCCGTACGCAGGATAAGGAAAACCATGCTTGTACTACTTGGGGTTTTGTTGGTGATTGTCGGCTTCGCCATCCGCCTGAACCCCCTGCTCGTCGTCACCATCTCCGGTATTGTCACGGCCCTGCTGGGCGGATTGTCTCCCGTGGAGATCCTCAACGCGTTTGGTTCCGGATTCTCCAGCAGCCGCTCCGTCACCATCTTTGTGGTGGTGCTGCCGGTGATCGGCCTGATCGAGCGCTTCGGCCTGCAGGAACAAGCCAAGGCGCTGATCGCCAAACTGGCCAGGCTGACCACCGGACGCGTCCTGTTGGGCTACCTCCTGGTCCGCCAGGGCACTGCGGCGTTAGGGCTGACAAGCATCGGCGGGCACGCCCAGACGGTCCGGCCCCTCGTGTACCCCATGGCCGAGGGTGCCGCACTGCGCCGCTACGGCTCCGTGCCGGAGAAGGCCAAGGAAAAGATCAAGGGCCACAGTGCCGCCGCCGACAATGTGGGGGTGTTCTTCGGCGAGGACATTTTTGTCGCCGTCGGCTCGATCCTGCTGATCACCACCTTCGTCGACACCACGTACGGGCTGCACCTGGAACCGCTGGAACTGGCTGTATGGGCCATCCCCACGGCCATTTGCGCATTCCTGATCCATGGCTTCCGCCTGCTGCGCCTGGACGCCAAGCTGGACAAGATCGTCCATGAGGCCCGCGCCGAAGAAGAAGCCGCCGCCACGACCACGCCCGTTGGGGGAGCAGCATGATCAACGTTGAATCCGTCTACTGGCTCATCGGCATCCTGTTCGTGGCCTGGGCCTTCCTGATTGCCCGGGACGTAAACCACCCGCGGCGTTTGGGCAGCTCCGCCTTCTGGGGCCTGCTCGGCCTGTGCTTCTTTTACGGCAGCTGGGTTGAATCCAAGGCGGCCCCGGCCTGGGTGCTGGGCATCGCCGTCCTGGTCCTGGTGGCCCTGGCCAGCACCGGGGCGCTCGGTGACGGCCGCTCCAAGACCACCAGCATCGAAAAGCGCACCGAGTTCGCCCACAAGTACGGCAACAAGCTGTTCATCCCGGCCCTGACCCTGCCCGTTGTCACGGTCTTGATCGTGCTGCTGGCACCGGTGCTCAACATCGGCTCCAAGCCCCTCATCGACCCCACCCACACCACCCTGGTGGCGCTGGCCATCGGCGCCGTGGTGGCCGCCGTCGTCGGTGTCCTGATCCTGCGCCCGGCGCAAAAGCTCGCGCCAGTCTTTGAGGGCCGGCGCATCCTGGAGTCCATCGGCTGGGCGGCACTGCTGCCCCAGATGCTCTCCACCCTGGGCATCCTGTTCACCAAGGCCGGCGTGGGCACCGCCGTCGGGACACTGGCCAAGGGCGTGCTGCCCGACGGCTCCCTGATTGCCGCCGTCGTGGTGTACAGCCTCGGCATGTTCATGTTCACGATCCTCATGGGCAACGGCTTTGCCGCATTCCCCATCATGACGGCGGCCATCGGCTGGCCGGTGCTGGTGCAGACGTTCCACGGCAATCCGTCCATCATCTTTGCCATCGGCATGCTCGTTGGCTTCTGCGGCACCCTGTGCACGCCCATGGCGGCCAACTTCAACCTGGTCCCCTCGGCGCTGCTGGAGATGAAGAACAAGTACGGCGTCATCACGGCCCAGGTGGCCACGGCCATCCCGCTGTTGTTCGCCAACATGGCACTGATGTACTTCCTCGCCTTCCGCTAGCCACAGACACTCAGGCACGGACCCTATTACAAGGAGAGCTCATGACCACCCCCTCAGACGCCAGCGCAACCATGGACGAGTTGGCCAACCACTATGCGGACATCGTCCTGGACAACCTGTCCCGGCCCTACCCGTACACCGCCCACCATGTGGAAACGTCCCTGGCCGATAGGCCCAGCCCGCAGAAGATGCACCCGGCGTTCCACACCTCCTTCGACTGGCACTCCTGCGTGCACATGAGCTGGCTGGGCGTGACGCTGCTGGACCACGGGCTCGAAGCCGGGCGGGACGCTGCGCTGCGGGCCGCCCTGGCCGCGAACCTCACGGGCGAAAACCTCGCCGCCGAGGGTGCCTACATGCTGGCCAACCCCAGTTGGGAGCGGCCCTACGGCTGGGCCTGGCTGGTGCGCCTGGCCGCGACCGCCGCAGGCTCACCCGATGAGCAGATCCGGGGCTGGGGGAGGAACCTGGACCCGCTGGTGGACATGCTGGCCGCGCTCCTGGCCGGGTGGAGCGCCAAGGCCGAGTACCCCGTGCGCCACGGGCTGCACACCAACTCCGCCTTCGGCCTGGGCCTCATGCACGACGCCTTCACCTCCCTGGGCAGGGTTGAGGCCGCGCGGCTGTGCGAGCAGGCCGCCCTGCGCTGGTTCAAGCACGACGCCGGCTGGCCGGGGCAGTGGGAGATGAGCGGACAGGACTTCCTCTCCCCGGGCCTGAGCGAAGCAGACCTGATGACCCGCATGCTGGCACCCGAAGCCTTTGCCGCCTGGTTCAAGGAATTCCTTCCGGACTTGGCGGCGGACTCGCGCATCCTTTCCGCCTATACGGTCACGGATGAGAGTGACGGGTACCTGGCTCACCTGAATGGGCTGAACCTGACCCGGGCCGGCCAGCTGATCCGCATCAACCAGGCCCTTGGCCGGGCCACCACCACGGATGCTGCCCTTGCCGGCGTCCTGGAGGCGGCGCTGCAGCCGTTGCTGCAGGCCGGACTGGACTCCGTCATGAGCGAGGAATTCATGTCCAGTCACTGGCTGGCCAGCTTTGCCTGGGACGCCCTGGCCTCTGCGGCTTAAACTGGCGCACTTAAAACAGCCCCGTTCGAAGATATATTCGAACGGGGCTGTTTGGCGTCCGGGGCCTGGACTCAGGGTGTGGGCAGGCGCCGGCCGTTGATCGCGTCGGCGTCGGCCGCCAGTGATGCGCCCGCCGGTAGGTGGAGCGCCTCGATGTCCGCACAGGCCACCAGGGCGTCAATGAGCTCCCGGCTGCCACCGACCACGGTCGAATCAAAGTCAACGTCCGAGGCCAGGAACCAGGCGCGGTCCTCGGGCCACAGCAAGTTGGGGGTCTGCCCGCTTGGCCATTTGTCGACGGCGGGCCAATCGGCGATGGCGAAGGTGGTCAGGGGAGTGTCGAACAAGAGGTAGTTCCGGTTGGGCAGCGATAGGTGCGGGCCGCTGCGGGCCCCCCAGTCCAACTCATCCGCCAGCGAACCCCAGCCGTCCCACAGTCCGGCCGTGCAACGGGTCGGGACTTGCGTGTGGCGGGACAGTATGGCAAGCACCTCCACAAACTCATCGTCCGGCAGGCTGCCCGGCGCGGCATCCTGGTTCTGCCAGCCATCCCGGCCCCATCCAGGATCCTGCCAGCCGGCCTTGATGTCCTCCCACTGCATAACGGAATGGGCCACCGTTCCGCGCAGGGAGGCAAACTCCCGCCACCGCAGCTTGCCGGCACCCTCCGAGGTGACCTCCTCGCCGCTCCACCGCAGATATTGTGCGTGTCCCGGGTGGAAGATGCGCGCATACGCGTCAAAGCCCTGCGGGACCAGTCCACCCATGACGTGCCAGCCGCCCAGCCGGGGCGGAATCCACGAACCCCGGGCAATCTCAGGCGTGTACGTCACGGAACTCATGCCCGAGTCAACCACGGGCCGGCACCCGCAGGCCAGCGGGGGATTCCCAGAGGCGCTCGCAGGCAGCCCGAGCTGGCGGTCCGCGCCGCCCCCCCGGGCGACCTCGATGCCGACTTCAAACAATACTGTACGTAGAGTATAGTTCCACTTATGCGGGAGAATCGACGAACGGAAATCATCGCCAGCGCCGTCACGCTGGCCAGGACCGAAGGCCTCGGGGCCGTCACCTATGAGGCAATCGCCCGGAACCTGGGCATCTCCAAGGCCGGCGTCGTCTACCACTTCCCCCAACGGCGCGATGTCCTGCGGGCCATGGTGGACCACACCACAGC
>JBAUMA010000023.1:0-20453 GCA_049578485.1 Specibacter sp. | reverse complement strand
GCGCTGGTCGAGGCGAACATTATCCAGCAGGCGGCGGTCGTGGGTCACCAGCAACAGCGCGCCCTCGTAGGCCTCCAGGGCCTCCTCGAGCTGCTCGATGGCCGGCAGGTCCAGGTGGTTGGTCGGTTCATCGAGCACCAGCACGTTCACGCCGCGCGCCTGCAGCAGGGCCAGCGATGCACGGGTGCGTTCGCCGGGGGAGAGGCTGCCCACGAGGCTCGTCACCTGGTCCGCCTTCAGGCCGAACTTGGCCAATAGGGTGCGCACCTCGGCCTGGTTCATCTCGGGCACCAGCTCCTCGAACGCCGCGCCGAGGGGTGTGTCCTCCGGGAATTGGCTCCGGGCCTGGTCGATCTCGCCGAGCGCCACGTTGGCACCCAGGGAGGCGACGCCGTCGTCCGGTGCCTGCCGGCCCAGCAGCAGGCGGAGCAGGGTGGACTTGCCGGCGCCGTTGGGGCCCGTGATGCCAATCCGTTCGCCGGCGTTGACCTGCAGCGAAACCGGGCCCAGGGTGAAGCCGTCGTGCCGCACGGTGGCCTCGTTGAGGGTGGCCACCACGGTGCTGGAGCGGGGCGCGGCGCCAATGCTGAACTGCAGCGCCCACTCCTTGCGCGGCTCCTCAACCTCGTCCAGGCGGGCGATGCGCGACTCCATCTGGCGGACCTTTTGGGCCTGCTTTTCGCTGGACTCGGTGGCGGCCCTGCGCCGGATCTTGTCATTGTCCGGGCTCTTCTTCATGGCGTTGCGCACGCCCTGCGAGCTCCATTCGCGCTGCGTGCGGGCGCGCCCCACGAGGTCGGCCTTCTTGTCGGCAAACTCGTCGTAGGCCTCGCGGGCGTGCCGCTTGGCAATGGCGCGCTCCTCCAGGAACGAGTCGTAGCCGCCGTCGTACACGGCCACCTTGTTCTGTGCCAGGTCCAGTTCCACCACCGTGGTGATGCAGCGGGCCAGGAACTCACGGTCGTGGGATACCAGCACCACGCCGCCGCGCAGGCCCTTGACGAACTCCTCCAGCCGGGCCAGACCGGCGAGGTCAAGGTCGTTGGTGGGTTCGTCCAGGAGCACGACGTCGAAGCGGCTCAGTAGGAGCGCGGCGAGGGCAACGCGCGCCGCCTGTCCGCCGGAGAGCCCGGTCATCAGCGCCTCGGGGCCCACATCCAGGCCCAGCTCGGCCAGGGTGGCCGGGATGCGTTCATCCAGGTCGGCGGCCCCGCAGGCAAGCCAGTGGTCCAGGGCGTTGGCGTAGCGGTCATCGTCCTCGGAATTGCCCGAGCCCAGCGCCTCCGCGGAGGACTCCATGGCCTGGGTGGCCTCGGTGGAACCGGTGCGGCGGCCGATGTAGGCGGCGACGCTCTCGCCGTCGATCCGCTCGTGTTCTTGGGGGAGCCAGCCGATGAAGGCGTCCTGCGGTGCGGTGCTGACAGTCCCGGCCTGGGGTTTGTCGGCGCCGGCCAGCAGACGCAGGAGGGTGGACTTGCCGGCGCCGTTGGCCCCCACCACGCCGACGACGTCGCCCGGGGCGACGGTGAAATTGAGGTTGCTGAACAAGGTGCGGTGGGCGTGGCCGCCGGAAAGGTTTTTGGCCACAAGTGTTGCGCTCATGAGTCAATCTTAAGTTGCTTTGGCGGTCTCGCCGGACGTCGTCCGTGCCGCCCGCACGCATCTATGTTGCAGCTATTGGACCGATCTCGCCCCGGAAGGCGCTTACCAGTCCAATAGCTGCAACACAGAACGGGGGTCAGTGTGCCGGAGTGAGTTCGAGCTCGTTGCCGGTGGCATGGGCCATATGGATGGCAAGTTCGGCCTCAACCCCGGCGCGGTCGTAGCTGCCGGTAAAGATCGGCGTGCCCGGCTCGAAGGCGGCACCGTTGGCGAGCGGTCCGGCGTCGACCGCGTCAAAGCCAAGGCGCTCCAGGAACTCCAGGACCATGGTGCGGGTGCCGTCGTCGTCCGAGGCAACGGCCAGGGCGCGGCGGTCGGCGGCACCTGCGTCACGGGCGTCGAGCTCCAGCTCGTGGTAGCCGATGTGGTTCAGGGACTTTGCCAGCAGGGCTCCGGGCAGGTGGGCGTGCACCATGTCGGAGCTCGACGGCGCATCCTCCAGCTCGGGCATGTCACCGTTGGTGTCGCGCCAGTAGTTCATGGTGTCCACCACGTGCTTGCCGTCCAGTCCGGCCTGATCCAGCGTGCGGAACTTGTGCAACGGCACGGACAGCACCACAAGGTCGGCCTCCGTCATGACCTGCTCGGCGGAGGCGGCAACTGCGCCGGGGGCCATGATCTGGATGATCAACGCAATGTCCTTGGGGTCCCCGGAGGCGGCAATCAGCACCTTGTACCCGGCCTTCAGCGCCTGGCGTGCGACGCCGGTGCCCACCTTGCCTGCGCCCAGGATGCCGATGGTCTGTGGTTGGGTTCCCATGTGCAATGCTCCATCCATATACGTTGTAGTACAGACGATCTTACTCTCATATGATCTGTTGTAAAGAGCAGTAATGCACTATGATGGGTGATATGACCAACAGTTCCGCACCGACAACCGCAATAACCAGTGCCCAGGAAGATTTTGGCTGGACCCTTGGCGTATTGGTGCGCAACTACCAAAACTCCTCCAACGCCGTGATGGGGGAGTTTCCGCACGGCGCCCGCGGCTACCAGGTGCTGGTGGCCGTTGTGGGCGGCGAACTGCCCAACCAGTTGGCACTGGCCCAGCACCTGGGCATCGACCGCACCGTCATGACCTATCTGGTGGACGACTTCGTCAAGGCCGGGCTCGTTGAGCGCCGACTCAACCCGGCTGACCGCCGCGCACGGCTCGTTGTGGCAACCGAGGCCGGCCACGCCACCCTGGCGGATTTGCAGCGCCGCGTCCGCGAGGCCGAGGACAAGGTCCTGGCAGCCCTGGACTCGGCCGAATCGGAGCTGTTCAGGACACTTCTCCGCCGCGTTGCGTGCCACGCTCCCGCCGACGCCGGTCATGATCTCGGTGCCTGCGCAGCCGTGGAGCAAATGCTCGGCAGCGACTAGCCAGAACTGCACTCAGCTGTAGGGGTGGTCAATTTTCCGGGCCGGTGCCCAGGGACAGCCAATTGTCACGGGTGGCCAGGGCTGCGGCGTCGGCGTCGCCCATGCCCGCAAGGCGGATGATCTCCGCATGGGCAGTGACTGAATGGCAGGCCGAATGCGAGCTGAAGCGCTGGCGTTCCACCCTCCGCAGCACCGGTAGTGCCGCATCAAGGACCTCCGGAATCATCGCGTTGCCGCTTGCCCCGACAAAGACTCCATGAAACTCGTCGTCGGCAGCCAAGGCGGCGTCGACGTCGTCGTCATCCAGGGCTGCGGAGAACCTTGCGTTCGCGGCCGTCATCGCGGCCAGGTGCGGAGACGTCACGGCCGGCACGGCCAGGCGGGCGGCCAATTCGTGCATGGCTGCCACCACCTGCTGGGCGTTGACCGTGGAGCCGGCGTCAAGGGGGGCCACAATGGTCGCGCGTCCGGGAGCGGCGATGATGAGACCGGCCCGCTCCAGCCGCAGCAGGGCCTCGCGGATGGGCGTACGGCTCACGCCCAGCCAAGCCTCCAGCTCCGGATCCTTCAGGCGCTCGCCCGGGGCGAGCGTGCCGTTGACAATGGCGTCCCGGATGGACTGGTAGACGTCGTCACGCAGCAGCGACCGTTTGTGGATTCCCTGGGGCATCGGTGTGGGCATGCAACATAGAATATATCGCCCGGCAGATCAGGGCTGCGGAAATCCCCAAAACCCTTGACAGGCGCTCGATGACATATGCAATATATTGCATACCGAAAAGTTGGATTCGGGGTCTTGCCGCCCTTCCAATTCTCCGCCCGAACCAGAGAAGGACGCCATGGCCATCACCGATTTTGAGCGCTACCCGTTGACGTTTGGGCCCAGCCCGATCCATGACCTGCCGCGCTTGAGTGAACACCTTGGTGGCGCGAGCATCTGGGCCAAGCGTGAAGATTGCAACAGCGGCCTGGCCTTCGGCGGAAACAAGACACGCAAGCTTGAATACATCGTCCCGGACGCCATCGCCCAGGGCGCCGACACCCTCGTGTCCATCGGCGGCTACCAGTCAAACCACACCCGCCAGGTGGCCGCCGTGGCCGCGAAGCTGGGCATGAAGGCCCGCCTGGTCCAGGAAAACTGGGTGGACTGGCCGGACCCGCTCAGCGACCGCGTAGGCAACATCCAGCTCTCCCGCATCATGGGCGCGGACGTCCGGCTCGACAAAGCCGGCTTCGACATCGGCATCCGCAGCAGCTGGGAACAAGCTATCAAGGAGGTGGAAGACGCCGGCGGCAAGCCCTACCCCATCCCGGCCGGCGCCTCCGAACACCCCCTGGGCGGGCTGGGCTTCGCCAACTGGGCCTACGAGGTGGAGCAGCAGGAAAAGGAGCTGGGCATCTTCTTCGACACGATCATCGTCTGCACCGTCACGGGATCCACGCATGCCGGCATGATCGCCGGGTTCGCCGGCCAAGACAGGCCGCGCCGGGTCATTGGCATCGACGCCTCCGCCACGATCGAGAAGACCCGCGCCCAGGTGGCCCGGATCGCCCGCCACACCGCGGATCTCATCGGCCTGGGCCGCGAAGTGCGCGACGATGAAATCACCGTGATGGAAGGCTGGGCCGGCGACTTCTACGGCATCCCCGTCGACTCCACGCTGGATGCCATCCGCCTGACAGGCTCGCTTGAAGGCATGATCATCGACCCCGTCTACGAGGGTAAATCCATGGCCGGGCTGATCGACCTGGTCCGTAGCAAGGACGTCCCGGCCACCAGCAACGTCCTCTATGCGCACCTTGGCGGCCAGCTGGCGCTAAATGCCTACAGCGGCCTGTTCCGCTAGACCCGGCACGACGCCGGTGATTGAGCCCGTCGAAGTCCAGGCCAGTTCTAGCCGAAAGCGGCGAGCAGTTCCCGCGCCGTTGATTCGTCGGTCACCAGTTCATTGACGAACCCTCCGCGGATGGCCGCCGCCAGCGGGACCACCTTGGCCGGCCCGGCCGTGACCATCATGCGCCGCGGGATCTCCAGCAAGTCGTTGAGCGTGATGCCGATGAGCCGGTCAGTCACCTCCGAGGGCACCTCGCGCCCGGAGTGGTCGAAGAAATGCCCGCAGAGGTGTGCGGCCGCGCCGGCCGCCTCTAGTTCGGCCAGGGCGCCGTGGGAGACGGGGCTGTACGTGCCGGTGCCGTCAAAACGGGTCATGGATCCGAGCCCCAGCAGGGCCAGGTCGCTGCGTTTTCCCAGGGCAAGCCCGTGCGCCACCTCCGGGGACTCCAACGCCTTGGCACGGGCGGCGGGGTCACGGTAGAGGAAGTTGGCCGGGAGGGGGACGAAGTTCCCGCCCAGCTGGGCGCAGATGTGCTCTCCCACATGGATGCGTTCATCGCCGGAACGGTCAAGGCGGGAAGGGCATGCGAGCAGGTCGATCACGGTGAGGTCGTCGTGTCCGCCCGGGCTGATGGACTTGGCCACGGAAGACAGCGTCCGGCTGGCCGCAACGCCAAGCTGGTGCACGCCGTCGAGGTGGGTCTCCAAATACCTGGCCGCAACGTAACCGAGCCGGTTGTTCTTTTCATACAGGGAGCGCGGCCGGTCCATGGAAATGACGCATTCATCCAGCCTGAACTTCGCCCGGACGGTGGCCTCAAGATCCGGCATCCTGTCCACGGGCGGGCCGATGCGAATCTGCACCACTCCGCGGCGCTTGGCCTCCGCCAAAAGGCGGGAGACGGTGGCCCGGGACAAGTTCAGCGAGGAGGCAATCTGCAGCTGTGTGGCACCGGACATGTAGTAGAGGTGCGCCACTTGTTGCACTAGTTGGTCGTGGCGCATGGCGTGATCTGTTGCCAAAACGGTGCACCCCTTCCCATGGTTGCCTTGGACGACTTCTTCCCCCTCGATTCTAGGAGATGCGGCCCGGAATGGCGGGATGTGCCGCCCCTACCAAAATGGGTGCATTGTGCGCTAGGGTAACTAATTGTGAGATAGAGAACAGCAGCCCCCAAGCCGCACGCAGATCGCGCCGCTCCACGCGGCCTGCTTGATCGCGTCCGGAACGCCTGCCAATCCACCATTTGTTAGAAGGCCTTCGTGCGCTCATTTCCCTATTCCGACGCCGGATCTCCCGATCTGCGCTCCCCGAACCGTTTCCTGTGGTGGCTGGCCATGGCCCAGCGCGGCACACTGGCCATGGGCATTCTCTATGGTTCGGTCTGGACGCTGGCCCAGGCGCTGATCCCGTACGCACTGGGGCAGGCCATCGACCTGGGCATCGTGGCCGGGAACTTTGGCACGCTGACGCATTGGGTGGGCCTGCTGCTGGGCCTGACGGTTATCCAGGCCGTGACATCAACACTGCGGCACCGGGCAGCCGTGAGCAACTGGATGCAGGCCGCGTACAGGTCCTCACAGCTCATCGGCTACAAGGTGACCCGCAGCGGGGACGCCCTGCCGCAAAAGTTCTCCACCGGCGAGGTGGTCTCCACGTCGGCGTCGGATGCCATGCGCATCGGCGAAATTTTCGATGTCTCGGCCCGCCTGGCCGGTTCCATCGTGGGGTACCTGGCCGTGACGGTCCTGGTGTTTGGCTCGTCCTGGCAACTGGGTCTGGTGGTGCTCATTGGTGTCCCGCTCTGTGGCTCCATGCTGCTGTTCGTGATCCGGCCGTTGCAAGCCCGGCAGAAGGAACAGCGCGAGGCCGCCGGAAAGATGACGGCCCTGGGCGCGGACACCGTGGCAGGGCTGCGCGTGTTGCGCGGCATTGGCGGCGAGCACATCTTTGTCCAGCGCTACCGGGAACGTTCCCGCGAGACGCAGCTGGCGGGGAACAAGGTGGCCTATTCGCTGGCTGACTTGGATGCCGCACAGGTTCTGGTGGTGGGCGCCTTCAGTGTCGCGTTCACCTGGATCGGGGCCCTGCAGGCGTTGAACGGGCAGATCGAGACCGGCCAGCTGGTGGCCCTGTACGGGTACGCCGTTTTCCTGGTTTCCCCCATCCGAACGGCCGCCGACGCGGTGTCCCGCTTCATCCGCGCCAACGTGGGTGCGCGCAGGATCATCGATGTTTTGGCCACCCCGTCTGCCGTGCACGACGACGACGCCACCACGGTTCCGGGACCCGCCTCACCGAGTGCATTGGTGGACACCCGGTCCGGGGCGGTCATTGCCCCGGGACGCCTGACGGGTGTGGTGTCGGCAGATCCTGCCTCGTCGGCCGAGCTGGCCCGCCGCCTGGGCCGTTTCGAGGACGCGGTGGTCAAGGAAGCCCAGGTGCGTTGGGGCGGGGAGGCGCTGCACCTGGTGCCGTTGGTTGAGGTGCGCAACCGCATTGTGGTCTCCGACGCCGAGCCACAGCTGTTCACCGGCACGCTGCGTGAGGAACTGGATCCGTCCGGACGGCACAGCGACGAGCAGATCATGGCAGCCATCGATGTGGCCAGTGCCGACGACGTCTTTGACGGGCTTGAATTTGGCCTCGACGACGAGGTGACGGAAAAGGGCCGCGGCTTCTCCGGCGGCCAGCGCCAACGCCTGGCCCTGGCCCGTGCCGTGCTCACGGAGGCCGAGGTGCTGGTGCTGATCGAACCGACGAGTGCCGTGGATGCCCACACCGAACAACGGATCGCCACGGCGCTGCGCACGGCCCGACGCGCCGATACCACCGTGGTGGTCACGGCCAGCCCGCTCATGCTCGGCGCCATGGACACCGTGCTGTTCCTGGACGGTGGGCAGCACCCGGTCCAGGGCACGCACCACGAACTCATGACCACCCTGCCTGCATACCGCAACGTGGTGGTCCGCGGTGAAGGCATGGATGGGCACGGTTACGGCGGTCACCGGTCCGAGCTGGATGACGCCACCGAAAACAGCTTGCAACAAGGGGGAAAGTACTAATGCCTGAACATAAACTTCCCGTGGCGGATTCTGCCCAGGTCAAGGCCGAGGGCCTGAGGCTCATGCGATTGCACAGCAAACCGCTGGCCTATGTGGTGGGGCTGTACGTGCTGGCCGCCGTCGCAGGTCTGGCCGGGCCATTCCTGCTGGGACGGCTCGTGGATGCCATCACCCGGGGCACCACGGCCGAATTCGTGGGCCTGGTGGCCTTGGCCCTGGCCGGCTTCGTGGTGGTCCAGACCCTGCTTTCGCGCTGGGCCCAGCGCACCGGCATGGTGCTTGGTGAGAAGGTCTTTGCCCAGCTGCGCGAGGAATTCATGGAACAAGTGACCTCCCTGCCGCTGTCCACGGTGGAAAAGGCGGGCACGGGGGACCTGGTCTCGCGCACCACCAACGACGTGGAATCGGTGTCCCACACCGTCCGGTTTGGCGTGCCGCAGGTGCTGGTTGCGTCGGCGACGATCGCGCTGACGGTGGCAGCGGCCGTTTTCACCAGCCCGGTGCTGGCCCTGGCACTGTTGGTGGGTGCACCGATGCTCATTCCGGTCACGCGCTGGTACTTGAAGCGGGCAACGCCAGGCTACCTGCGCGAGCGCGAGACGTACGCGGTCCTCAACGGGGCCATCACCGAGACCATTGAGGGCGCCCGGACGGTTGACGCGCTGAGCCTTGGCCCGCACCGCCGCTCCCGCATCAATACGGCGCTGCGCCGCTGCTTTGAGGCGGAGCGGTACACGTTGGGGCTGCGCACCGTACTGTTTCCGGTGGCCGAATTTTCCTTCTGGCTGCCGCTGGCCGCGGTGCTGCTGTGGGGCGGCTGGCTGTCCGCGCAGGGTTCGGTGAGCGCCGGCATGGTTGCCACCGTGGCGCTGTACGCCATGCAGCTGATCGACCCCGTGGACACCTTGATCATGTGGATTGACGAGATCCAGGTGGGCGCGTCCTCGCTGGCGCGCATTGTGGGGATCCGCAACGTGGAGACCGACAGGACCGCCACCGACGCCGTCCCCGCCAACGATTCCCTGGTGGTGGACGGGGCCCGCTACGCCTACCGCGAGGGCCACGACGTGCTCCACGGCATCGACCTGACCCTGGTGCCTGGGGAGCGGCTGGCCATGGTGGGCCCCTCGGGTGCCGGCAAGTCCACGCTGGGCCGCCTGATCGCGGGCATCCACGCACCCACCCGCGGAAGTGTCACGGTGGGCGGTGTCCCGCTGGTGGACAGGCCGCTGGATGAGCTGCACGGCGAGGTGGCGCTGGTGACCCAGGAACACCACGTGTTTGTGGGGACCCTGGCCGACAACCTTCGCCTGGGCAAGTCCGACGCAACCGCGGACGAGCTGGAAAAGGCCCTGGCCGACGTCGGCTCGCTGGCTTGGGTGCGCGCCTTGCCCAAGGGGCTGCTCACCGAGGTGGGTTCCGGCGCCCACACCCTGACGCCGGGCCAGGCCCAGGAGTTGGCGCTGGCGCGGCTGGTGCTTGCCGATCCGCACACGCTTGTTCTGGACGAGGCGACGTCGCTGATCGACCCGGCCGCGGCACGCGACCTCGAATTTTCCCTCAGTGCCGTGCTGACCGGGCGGACCGTGGTGGCCATTGCGCACCGCCTTCACACGGCCCATGACGCCGACAGGGTGGCCGTGGTGGAGAAGGGCAGGATCTCCGAGCTCGGTTCGCACGATGAACTGCTGGCGCAGGATGGCTCGTACGCTGCGCTGTGGAACTCGTGGCGGACGGGGGAATAGTGCGGGGGAGTAGGCCTCGCCCGGCCCTACTGCGCCGCGGGAAATCGGCGTAACGTTCAAGGCGGGGGATGATTTGGACCGAATGGCCCGAACCGATGCCGGCTATGACAGAGGAGTGTTCGTTCAATGCCTGACAAACAGCCACACCACCACGACCACAAGAAGATGGACAAGGGTCACGCCATCAAGGCCAAACGGGCCGAGAAGAAGGCCAAGGGCGCCGCCGACGAGTCGGCCGATCCCGTGGCCCACATCAAGAAGCACTGACAACCATGCCCGGCCGCGGGTCCATGCATATGCATGGAATAGCCCGCGGCCGCGGCGTGTTGTGCCCAGCATGAAGAGAATTGGATTTCTGTCCTTCGGGCACTACGGCACAGGCCGCGGCTCACAAACAGCGTCGGCCCGCGACGCCCTGCACCAGGCAGTCGACCTTGCCGTCGCGGCCGAGGAGATCGGCATTGACGGCGCCTTCTTCAGGGTGCACCATTTTGCCCGTCAGCAGGCAGCGCCGTTCCCGCTCATGGCCGCCATTGCCGCCCGGACCAGCCGGATTGAAATCGGCACGGGCGTCATCGACATGCGCTATGAAAACCCGCTGTACATGGCCGAACAAGCCGCGGCGACGGACCTGATCAGCGATGGCCGGTTGCAGATAGGCGTGAGCCGTGGTTCACCCGAGCCCGCCCTGAACGGTGCGGCCGACTTCGGCTATTTCCCGGACGACGGCGAGACGGCGGCCGACATGGCACGCCGCCACACGGCGTCGTTCCGGCACGCGATCACCGGGGCCGGGGTGGCGGAACCGGGCGAACACTCCTATATGGGCGGGGAACGGCTGCTGCGCATTGAGCCGCAGTCGCCGGGGCTTTCGCAGCGGATTTGGTGGGGTGCGGGCTCGCGCAGCACCGCCGTCTGGGCCGCACAGCAGGGCATGAACCTGATGAGTTCGACGCTGCTGACGGAGGACACCGGCGTGCCGTTCGACCAGCTGCAAGCCGAACAGATCCAGCTGTTCCGTGACGAATGGGCCAAGGCGGGGCACGCCTTCACCCCGCGCGTTTCCGTCAGCCGCAGCGTCATCCCGATTGTTGACGACACCGACCGCATGTACTTTGGCCTGCGCGCCCAGGCGGACAACAAGGACCAGGTGGGCATGATCGACGGCCTGCTGTCCCGCTTCGGCAAGAGCTATATGGGTGATCCGGCAGAGATTGCCGCCGAGCTGGCAGCCGACGAGGCCGTGCAGTCCGCCGACACGCTCATGCTCACTGTCCCGAACCAGCTGGGTGTGGACTACAACGCAAAGATGCTTGAGAACATCGCCAAGTACATCGCCCCGGCGATCGGGTGGTCCCCGAACCGGTGATCCGCAGGTCGAGCCTGGCCGGTGGTAGAGCTTGTCGAGACCCTCGCAGCGTGGCCCCATGTCGAGACGTGCCGTTGTCGTACCGCAAAGTACGACGACGGCAGCCAAGTATGGAGGCAGAGGCCTTACCTCCATGCAGTTGTTCCCGCGGCAAAACGCAATTGTTGCCTTCAAGGGCGCGTTGAAGTTTCCCGGAAAGTCGGGCATCTGGGAGCCATCGGCTTAATTGCTAGCCACGGCAAACGCAAGTGTGAAACCCATCCCCGCGGCCGTCCAGCTTGGATCGCTAGACTGTTGCGTCGAGACGTTTGACCATCCCGCAATGTGGAGGCTGCACCCATGGCCAAGAAGACAAACCCCACGAAAACCGAACATCGCAGCGTGACCTCGGTGGGGGAGCTGCGGGCATCCCGCGCCGTCGACGCCGTCACGCCGGCGTTCGTTGAGTGGTGCCGACAAACGGAGGACCTGCCGACTGAGGCCGCTCTGGAAATCCTCAAGCCCGTTAAAGCTTTTGTTGCCGCGTACTTCCATGCCTCTGCCGCGTCGGAGGCCACCAATTTTGATCCACTGCCATTCGGTCTGGCTGTTGGGGAAATTATCGGCCGGATCGATGAGGATGATGAAGACGAGGTCACCTTCGTGTTCGAATCGATCCATCTCTACGTGGAATTCCTCGGCGAAACGGAAACCTGGACCGGAACGGAGGAGGACTTCAACGCAGTCGATGACTTGTTTCACATGGATGAGGAAGAGTCGCCTCCGGAGGTCCTTGTTCCGAATCTGACACAGGCGGAAGAACTGGCAGGCCTCGAGGGCACCGCGCTCGCTCAGCGGATGGAATCGTTGCTCCGGTGGACAGGCGCCGGGAGGGCAGTCACCTCCACAGGGGCCCTGCGGTTGAAGGACGTGGAAGGTGCCGCCGCCGCTGTGGGCGTTGCCGCCAAAGGAGCCCTGCCGAACGCCAAGCGGGAGCAGCTGCCGTTCTTTGAGCTTGAAAAGGCGCCTTCGGACGCCGTCCGAACGGTCAAGTCCATGCACGCGGTCCCCTTGCTCGCAAAGATTTGGCTGGCCCTGGATGTGTCCGGGCTCATCGACATTGGTTCCACCAAGGTTTGGCCCACCCCTCTCGCCGAGGACTTCCTGGAACCGCGCCATCCTTGCCGGCTCGAGGTGCTGCGCGATTTCACCGCCAAGTTCCTGGCGATTGCCGTCATGGGCGAGGATGAATGGGCTCCGTGGGTCACGCACGCGGCCATGGCCCAGTCGACAATTTTGTACACAGCGTGCGCACAGGAGCCGGTTCCGGCAGGCGCCCTGAGGGACCCAGCCGAGCTGCAGACTCTTGGCCTTGACGACTTCGGTGCCGGCATCCTTCAAGAACGGATGGACGAGTTGGCTGAATTGGGCCTGGTCACCTTGGACGGGGTCATCGCAGTTCCTCCTGCCGTGGTTCTGGCGGTCATGTCCGTCGTTCAGGGCGTGTTCCGTGATACGGACGAGGACGACTACGACCCTTGGGAGGCGGAGTCGAAACCCCAAACCACGCCCCTCAAGCGCAAAACGCGGAAATCAGGTCCCCCGGCGCAGCTCCTGCAGCTGAAAGTTATGCTCAAGGGATCCAAGCCGCCTATCTGGCGCCGCCTGCAGGTCCGCTCGAACCTGACCTTGGCGGAACTGCACCACATCATTCAGGCGTCCTTTGAGTGGCAGGGCTACCACCTTCATGACTTCCGCGTGGGCGGCTGGGGTGGAGCGGTATACGGCCCGGCGGACGATGACTTTGGCTTTGGCGACCCGCCCCTGGATGAGTCGGCAGTGGAAGTCGGGGAGCTCCTGGCGGCCGAAAAGGACGCACTTACCTACACCTATGACTTTGGCGACGCCTGGAAGCATGCCGTCACGGTGGAAAAGGTGCTGCCATACGACGACGGCGACCCCGCCGCGCGCTGTACCGGCGGCCGGGGTGCCGGGCCGGTTGAGGATAGTGGTGGGGTGTGGGGGTGGCAGGAGATGGTGGCGGCCGTCAACGACCCAACCCACGAGAACCATGCCGATTTCCGGGAATGGCTCGGGCTGGGGCCGGGGGAAACCTTGGACCCCAAGGCTTTTGACCATGACGAGGTGGATGAGGAACTGCTCGACATGTTCTGACGCGGCGGTGCCTCGCGGGCGTGGACCCCGGCTCGGTCACCGACTGGCTCAGTCCTCGCCGCGGAGCCGGTCCATGTCGCGGCGGTCCTTTTTGGTGGGGCGGCCCGCGCCGCGGTCGCGCTGTGGCAGGCCGAGGGCCGGCAGGACCGGGCGCGGTGGGGTGTGGTCGGTAAAACAGTGCGAGGCTGCCTCGGCGCTCACGCGCTTGTTGATTAGGCGGCGAACTTCCAGGATCCTGTCGTAGCCGGGCTGGCGGACGCGGACAGTATCGCCGGGAACCACCGTGTGTGCGGCCTTGGCATTGACGTCGTTGAGCTTCACGTGCCCCGCGCGGCAGGCGGTCGTGGCGGCCGATCGCGTCTTGTAGGCGCGGATGGACCACAGCCACGCATCAATGCGGACCGAGGCGGGGGCTCCTTTTGGAATGCTCATGATGGATTCGAGTCTAGCGCCGGCCTTCACCAGCGGTGAGAACGGGGCCAACTCGCGAACGCATCGAGTCTTGTCGGTGCGTTCGCGAGTTGGCACCGCTTTGGCGAAACGGGTCCGGCGGAGGCTAGTCCTGGTTGCTGAAGGCGGCGTCGAAGGAGAGTGCTGACGGGGCGAAGTCGAACTTCTTCAGGGCGGCCAGGGCCTCGGGTGCGCCCTGGAGCCGGTCCATGCCGGCGTCCTCCCACTCGATGGAGATGGGGCCGTCGTAGCCGATGGCAGTGAGCGCGCGGAAGGACGATTCCCAGGGCACGTCGCCGCGCCCGGCGGAGACGAAGTCCCAGCCGCGGCGGGGATCGCCCCAGGGCAGGTGCGAGCCCATGACGGTGTTGCGGCCGGTGGGGCGCAGCTTCGTGTCTTTGCAGTCCACGTGGTAGATCCGGTCCTTGAAGTCCCAGATGAAGGAGACCGGGTCGATGCCCTGCCACATGAAATGGGAGGGGTCCCAGTTCAGCCCAAACGCGGGCCGGTGGCCGATGGCCTCCAAGGTGCGCACGGTGGTCCAGTAGTCGTAGGCGATTTCCGAGGGGTGCACCTCGTGGGCAAAGCGAACGCCGCAGTCGTCAAAGACGTCCAGGATCGGGTTCCAGCGGTCGGCAAAGTCCTGGTAGCCGGCCTCGATCACGGATTCGGGCACGGGCGGGAACATGGCCACGTACTGCCAGATGGAGGAACCCGTGAAGCCGACCACGGTGCTCACGCCCAGTGCCTGCGCCAGCCGAGCGGTGAGCTTCATTTCCTCTGCGGCGCGCTGGCGGACGCCTTCGGGGTCGCCGTCGCCCCACACCTTGGTGCCGACGATCGCCTGGTGGCGGAAGTCGATCGGGTCATCGCAGACGGCCTGGCCCTTGAGGTGGTTGGAGATGGCCCACACCTTTAGGCCGTAGCGTTCCAGCACGGCCAGTTTGCCGGCAACGTAGCCGGGCTCGTCCCAGCGCCAGGGGTCCAGGTGGTCGCCGGAGCAGGCGATTTCCAGGCCGTCGTAGCCCCAGTCGGCGGCCAGGCGGGCCACTTCTTCAAAGGGGAGGTCGGCCCACTGGCCGGTGAACAAGGTGTACGGGCGGGGCATTGTTAACTCCTGGACAAGAAGGGTGATGTGGACGGGGATTCGGCGGTTTCGACAGGCTCAACCGCCGGCGCGGCAGGCTCAACGGGTTCGACGGGCTCAACCACCGAAACGGTGGCGCCGCCGGCCGCCGAGGACGTTTCAATGGCGGCGAGGACGCGTTGGACGCCCAGGCCTTCCTCGAATGACGGCGACGGGTCGGTCCCGGTTTCGATGTTTAACAGGAAGTCGCGGATCTGGTGCGTGAAACTGTGTTCCCACCCAATCACATGCCCCTGCGGCCACCATCCGGAAATATACGGGTGTTCGGGTTCGGTGACCAGGATTCGCCGGAATCCCTGGACTTCCACGGGTTCTGTGCCGTTGAGGTAGTACAGTTCGTTGGGGCTTTCCAGATTGAAAGTAATTGACCCGGTTGTGCCATAAACTTCCACGCGCAGTGCGTTCTTTTGGCCCAAGGCCACCCGGGAGACGTCCACGCTCGCCACGGCGCCGCCGGCCAGGGTCAGCGTGGCCCAGGCGGCGTCATCGACCGTGACAGGCTCCGGGCCCTCGGGGCCGGGCCGTTCGGTGACAAAGGTGTGCAGCTTCCCGGATACGTCGGTGACGGTGTCGCCCAGCAGGTGCTGGACTTGGTCGATGGCGTGGGAGGCAATGTCGCCGAGTGCGCCCGAGCCGGCGGTTTCCTTGCGCAGCCGCCACGTCATGGGGGACTCGGCGTCGACCAGCCAGTCCTGCAGATAGGAGGCCCGAACCTGGCGGATGGTGCCCAGGCGCCCGTCCGCGATGAGCTGGCGGGCCAGGGCCAGGGCCGGGATGCGGCGGTAGTTGAAGCCCACCATGGACCGGACGCCGGCCGCACGGGCCGCACGGGCGGCGGTCACCATGGACTCGGACTCCGCCAGCGAGTTGGCCAGCGGTTTCTCCACCAGGACGTGCTTGCCCGCGGCCAGGGACGCCGTCGCAATCTCGGCGTGCAACCAGCCGGGGGCGCAAATATCGACGATATCGATGTCGTCCCGGGCAATGACCTCCCGCCAATCCGTGGCCGATTCGCTCCAGCCGTACTTGTGCGCGGCCGCAGCGACCGCATCGGCGTCACGGCCCACCAGGACCTTTTGCTCAAAGTCGGGCACGTCGAAGTGGTTCGCCACGGTGCGCCAGGCATTCGAATGCGCCTGGCCCATGAAGGCATAACCGATGGCGGCCACGCCCAGGGGGCGGCGGGCTGCGGGGATGGGGTGGGAGGTCATTGCAGGATTCCTAGAGGGTTGCTTCGGTGGGGTCCCAGTCCGCCGGCAGCGGATCCGCGGCAGTTGCGGTGCTTTCCAGCGTCACGAACTCACCCGTTTCAAAGGACTCGGAAATGGAAACCATGGCGTCAAGCACGTGATAGGCCATGGCGCCCTGGGCGCGGTGGGGACGGCCGGCGCGGATGGCCCGGGCCATTTCCAGGACGCCGGAGCCGCGGGAGCTGGTGGCGCCGACGGCCGGAATGATTTCCGGCTCATCGACACCGATCCGGTGGAGCGTGATGTCCCCGTCGAAGTTGTTGGGATCCGGGAAGGCGATGGTGGCTTCCGTGCCGGAGATTTCAACAAAGCCGGCCCGCTTAAGGGGTGACTGGAAGCTGAAGATGCTCTGGGACGATTCACCACCGGCAAACTGGGCGATGGCGCTCACATGGGTCGGGACAGTGACGTCGAATTCCTCGCCCGCCTTCGGGCCGGAACCAATGACCCGGGTTTCCCGCGACTTGGAGCTGACGGCTGCAACCTTGGTGATGGCCCCAAAGGTTTGGATCAAGGCGGTGAGGTAGTACGGGCCGATGTCGAACAGCGGGCCCGCACCCTCCTGGAACAGGAAGGCAGGGTTCGGGTGCCAGGACTCCGGGCCGGGGGACTGCATCAGGGTCAGCGCGGTCAGCGGTGTGCCGATCTCGCCGGCGGCAATCAGGCGCAGGGCCGTTTGGAGGCCGGCACCCAGGAAGGTGTCAGGGGCGCAGCCAAGTCGCAGGCCGGCTGCGTCGGCCAGTTTCAGCAGCCCCAGGCCGCTTTCGCGGTCCGTGGAGAACGGCTTCTCGCTCCATACGTGCTTGCCGGCATTCACAGCGGCCGTTGCCACCTCAACGTGGGCGGCAGGGATGGTCAGGTTGACCACAATTTCGACGTCGGGGTGGTTGAGGGCGTCCTCGACGCTGCCGGAGGCGGGAATGCCGAATTCGGCGGCTCGCTCGGCGGCCACCTGCTCGAACATGTCGGCCACAATGTGGACCTTCACGTCGGGGAAGCTGGTGAGGTTCTTCAGGTATTCCTTGCTGATGACGCCGGCGCCAATGACGGCGACGCCGACGGGACCTGTTGCATTGCTCATTTGTTTCCTGCCTTGAGGTAGGTGAAGCTGTCGGTGACGGCGTCGAAGATGTCGCCGCTGAAGTCGTCAAGTTCCACGACGCCCACTTCCAGTGCCGAGGCTGCCGCGATGACATCCCATACAGGCACCTTGCCGGAACCGACCGCAACCTGGTCTTTGTCGACCTTGGTCAGGGGGCCGTCCTTGATGTGGATGAAGCGAACCCGGTCACCCAGGCGCTTGAGGAGCTCCACGGGGTCTTCGCCGCCCACTGCCGCCCAGTAGGTGTCCACTTCCAGCAGCACCTCGGGGTCGAGGTTCTCCGCCAGGATTTCCAGGCCGGAGCGGCCATTGATCTGCGTTTCGAGCTCGAATTCGTGGTTGTGGTAGCCCACCCGGACCCCGTAGTCGGCACCCTTGGCCGCTGCCGCATTGAGCGCGGCGGCCGTTGCCTTGATGTCGTCCTCGGTGGTCCACTGTGCGCGATCCACATGGGGGTCAATAACGGTCCCGATGCCCAGCTTGTTGGCTGCGCGGAAGATCTCGTCCTGGTCCGCGCGCAGCAGTGGCGCGTGCCCGGACGGTGCAGAGAGGCCGTTGGCCGTCAGCGCTGCCGAAAGTTCATCCGCGGTGGCGACAAAGTTGTACGGCTCCACATTGGTGAAGCCGATGGCGGCAACCTTGGCGATGGTGCCGGCCAGGTCATCTTCGAGTGGTTTCCGCACGGTGTACAGCTGTAGTGAATACGTCATTGGGCTCTCCTGCTTGAACACGGGGTTAGGTGGTCACTCCAAGCTAGGGGAACTTTTGACGAGCGTCAAGCAAAAGTTGTGGAAGAAATCCCGTTTGCCGCAATTGTGACAGATAGAAGCCCGTGTGTTATTTATTGTGAATGTCGAAGTCAGCAGAAATGTCCAGCGCAGCACCATCCGGTTTGAATGGTGGCAACGGTTCGCCAGGTGTTGGGATCTCGAGGGCCGGAGACGTGTTTCAGTTGCTGCGGGACGGCCACGCCAGGACGCGGGCCGAACTGGCCGACATCACCGGGCTGGCTCGCTCCACCGTGGCGGCACGCCTTGACGCCTTGGCTGCCTCGGGACTCATTGGCCCGGCCGGCGAGGCGGTATCCTCCGGCGGGCGGCCGCCGTCGCGCTTTGCCTTCCTGCCCACGGCACGGGTGATCCTGGCGGTCGACGTCGGCGCCACGCACGTGTTGATCGGCCTCACGGACCTGAGCGGCAAGGTGCTCAGTGAGCTGCGCGAATCCATTGACATCTCCACGGGGCCCGTGCCCGTGCTGGACGCCGTGTTGGAACACTGTGAACAGCTGCTGGCCACGGCGGGACGGCACCAGCGCGAATTGGTGGGGATCGGCATTGGCCTCCCTGGCCCCGTGGAGCACTCCACGGGCAAGCCCGCCAGCCCGCCCATCATGCCCGGCTGGGACGGCTTCGACGTGCCCGCCTATGTTCAGCGGCGCTTCGACACCAACGTGCTCGTGGACAACGACGTGAACATCATGGCGTTGGGGGAGCGTGCCATGTACTGGCCGGACGCCGAGAACCTGCTGTTTATCAAGGTGGCCACGGGTATTGGTGCCGGCATCATCAGCGGCGGCCTGTTGCAGCGCGGCGCGGACGGCACGGCAGGCGACATCGGCCACGTCCGGGTTCCCCGCGGCGGCGATGTGATGTGCCGGTGCGGGAACTACGGCTGCCTGGAGGCCATGGCGTCGGGGCCCGCGGTGGCGGCAGCCCTGGCCGCCGGCGGCGTCCCGGTGGCAACCGGTGATGACGTGCTTGAACTGGCCCGGCGGGGCAACCTGGCCGCCATCTCGGCCATGCGCCAAGCGGGCCGGGACGTGGGCGACGTGCTCGCCGCCTGCGTGAACTTGCTCAACCCGTCCGTCATTGTTATTGGTGGAGGCCTCTCCTCGGCCGGCGAATACCTCTTGGCGGGCGTCCGCGAAATCGTCTACCAGCGCTCCCTGCCGCTGGCCACTGCCCGCCTGCGGATTGTCCAATCCATGGCCGCGGACCACGCCGGAGTCCTCGGCGCCGGGCGCATGGTGATCGATCACGTGCTTGCCCCGGCCGGCATCGAACGCCTCCTGGCGGAGCAACACCAGCCGTGACCATTGCCGGAGGTGGCGGGGCCGGAAAGGTGACCATCAGCGGCCTCGCCGACCGCCTCGGCATGTCCAAGGCGTCCGTCTCCTATGCGTTGAACGGCCAGCCCGGAGTCAGCGAGCCGACCCGCGCCCGCGTCTTGGCCCTCGCGGCTGAACTTGGCTGGTACCCGAGCTCAAGCGCCCGTGCGTTGTCGCAGTCGCGCAGCGACGCCGTGGGAATCGTCCTGGCCCGCTCCCCGGAGGAAGTGGGGTCGGAGACCTTCTACATGAACGTTCTGGCCGGCATTGAATCGGTCCTGAGCGAGCATGACATGAACCTGATGCTGCGCATGGTCGCCCCCGGGGCTGTCGCCGTGCAGGGCCGCGACCTGGCAGTCTACCGGCGCTGGTCCGGAGAACGGCGCGTGGACGGTGTCATCGTTTTTGACCACGTCGACGACGACCCCCGCCCCGCGCTGCTGGCCGGGCTGCGCATGCCGCATGTCCTGGTGGGGGCCGCCGCGGATGCGGACGCCACCACGTTTGGGGCCAGCACCACCGTGGACCAGGGCCGAGATGCGGGCACGGTGGTGGAGGCCCTTCACCGCATGGGCCACCGGCACATTGCCCATGTTTCCGGACCCCTGGTGCTCACTCACGAATCGGCCCGCCGCGCCGGGCTCCTGGCCCATGCGGGCCGGCTGGGGATGACTGTTGCGTTCAGTGCCTCGGACTACACTGCGGACGACGGCGGCAAGGCCACCACGGCTGTCGTCGCCGGTTTGGCGCCGGACTCCGCCGATTTTCCCACCGCCATCGTCTATGGCAACGACCTCATGGCAATTGGCGGACTCCAGGCCCTGAAGCGGTTGGGGATTTCCGTTCCCGGCCAGTTGTCCGTCGTGAGCTGGGACGATTCCATCCTGTGCCAGCTCAGTTCCCCCTCGGTGGCCGCACTGGCCAGGAACACCATGGAGCTGGGGCGTCGCTCTGCGGCACTGCTGCTGGACAGGTTGGCGGGGCATCAATCCGTCAATGTCGCCATGCCTGCCGGAGTGCTGACGGTCCGCGAGAGCCTGGCCGAAACTCCCCGGAAGCGCCCGTAGTTCGATAACGGGACGGTAACGATCCACGTTTGCTGAACCGGTTCAGTTATGCTGGTCACAGCAAAATGATGTGCCATATCCCTCGGAAGTCCGCGTGTTTTCAGGGTTTTTGACCCAATATCGGCGTGTTTGACT